>CAIWVZ010000080.1 GCA_903916245.1 uncultured Planctomycetota bacterium
ATCGAGGACGGCCGCCTGAAACACCAACGGAACACCGACGAGCCAAGGAATATCCGGAACCGGGATCTCGAGATGCAGCTGATCCGACCCGCCGATCGAGGTCGGAGGCTGAAGGACGAACCAATCGGACGCGAGCGACGTATTCCACGGCCCGATCGCGACCGGTGATCCTTCGACGGATCCCAACACCGCGACGACGGACTGCGGTCCGCAGTGAACCGAAACCTTGAAGACGTCGTTGGTCTTCAGATTGTTGCAGCCGAGACGCGGCATCATGCCGGGGAAGGTGTTCGGTGACACGCCGGCGCCTCCGGAAGGCACGGCGGGGATCAAGAGCAAAAGCAGCGCCACCAACATCGCGCCGAGCGCGATGAGGAACAGCGGTGTGTCGGAGGGACGCGGCGTGGACCGGATCGGAGGCATCGACCAAACTCCGGGAATCCGCCGATCGACGGCGAGATCCTCCCCGATTCATCGACCGTCGATGCGCCGAGGCTCAACGATCGGCGCGTCTCGTCCCGAACTTCGCGGGATCAGGAAACCCACGTGCGGGTATCGGTTTCGACGCAACGGTCCAATCCGCGGAAAATCTCGCGATCCACACGAAGATTCGGTCCGTGACCGCAGCGTGCGAGGCACCCCACGTCGGTCCATTGGAAGTCGGCCACGATCGGAGCCACCGCGTCGGCGAGCGCCCGATGAAGAGGGGCCGCGCCGTGCATGCGGCACGACGTGCCGACACAACGCGCCGCCTTCCCCGCCGCAAGAAGGCGTGCCGCGAAGCCGTCGACGGGAGACGCGGGGTCGACGGCGTTCGGGTCGGCGGCGAGACGGCGCACCGCGTCGACGAGAACGCTTCCGTTCGGAACGGAAGCGTCGTTCGGCTCGCTCGGTTGGGTCGGCTCGGTAGGCATGAGGGCGGTCACTCTATCAGACGGCCGCCGCGCGGTTCAGCCTGGGAACAGCGAATCGAGGCGGTCCTTCGCGTTCGCGTCGAAATCGGCACCGATCGTCACGGCTGGGCGCTGATCGTCGGTCCTCGACTCGATTTCCCGAAAGATCCCGCCGAGCTTCTTCGCCGCTTCGTTGGTGTAGATCCGAATCATGCCCGCCGTCGTCGAGTCGTCGAACAATACGGTCAAAATCGTGCGATCACCGGCCAACGTCAGTTGGATCGAGTCGCGCTTGCCTTGATGGAAGACCACCGAGAACTGCTCTTCCCCGAGAACGCGGGCCATTTCGCGCGTAGCCGCGAACGACCCCGCGACGAGCGCGGCGACCGTTTCCGCATCGACGGAACGCAGGTCGCCCACGCGCGACACGAGGTGCCCTTCGCGGTCGACCAACAGCGCGGCGCGGGCGCCGGAGAGTTGGATCAACTCGTTCAAGGACGCATCGATGCGGGCGACGTCGTCCCGGTAGAACACCATGCGGGATTCACGAAGGCGGGTGGAGTCATCCATGATGGCGTGTTCCTGACGAGGGCTACTTGAGGGCGAGCATCACGCCGACGGCCGCGGCGGCACCGACGACGGCGGCGGCGAGCCACACGACGGCCGGATGCAACGAACGGGACTTGCGCCCGCTCGAAATGACGCGCGCCTCCGTATGACGAACGACGGCTGCCGGTTGCGGCGGCACCGGAGACGGCACGCGCTTCGGCTCCCGAGCCGCCGCGCGCGAATCGACCGCGGGCGGAACGCGACGCGTTTCCGGAGACGGTGCGGGACGTGGGGTCGCGGTCGTCGCCGCCGTCGGCGCGGGTGCGGGAGGAACGACGGTCGCCGCGGCGGCCGGGGCGCGCGCCG
Organism: uncultured Planctomycetota bacterium; assembly: GCA_903916245.1. Taxonomy (GTDB): domain Bacteria; phylum Planctomycetota; family CAIWVZ01; genus CAIWVZ01. The sequence continues at coordinate 1,809 of CAIWVZ010000080.1, forward strand.
GAACGATCGGAATCGGCACGCTCGTCGTCGTCGGCTTGTGGGCGACGGCGGGTGCGGCGGTCTCGGGCATCGGGATGGCGTTGCGCAAAATGGCGAGGGGCCGGGGTGCGGCGACGTGTTCCGGACGCGTTCCGGGCAGCGGGGTCTCGGGTGGCTTGACACGCGTCCCCGATGCCTCCGGAGTCGGCGTCTTCGAGCCGGATTTGAGGCGCTCTTCGGACATCGCCTTCACCTTCTGCAGCACGAGCATCGAGAGCCCCTTGAAGGTCTCGACGACCCCGGTGCCCACGTTCGCGCATGCCTCGAAGCATGGGGCACCGTCGCTCGCAAGCGCCGCGCGCATCTCGTCCGACGTCATCGCGCCGGGCAGATCGCGCTTGTTGAACTGAATCACGTGCGGGATCTCGGAGAGGTTTCGCCCCTGCTCACGGAGACACTCCTCGAGGTTCCGCAGAGATTCGAGATTCTCCTCCATCTTCGCCGGATTCGAATCGGCGACGAAGATCACGCCGTCGGCGCCGCGCAGAACGAGTTTGCGCGTGGAGTTGTAGTAGACCTGCCCAGGAACGGTATAGAGCTGGAACTTCACCTTCATGCCCGCGACCGTTCCGAGATTGAGCGGCATGAAATCGAAGAACAGCGTACGGTCCGACTCGGTCGCGATCGAGCTCAGGGTTCCCTTGGCCTCTTCGGGCGCCTTGCGGTGAACCACCTCGAGATTGGTGGTCTTTCCCGAAAGGCCCGGTCCGAAGTAGACGACCTTGCAGTTGATTTCACGGAGGGCGAGATTGAACTGGACCATGGATCGTCCTCAGCGTTGGATCGTGAGGCGGCGCTTGAGCGACGCGGCGGCGGAGACCAGTTCCAAACGGCCCTGGTCGAGTTCGAGATGACGTTCCGTCAACGCGACGAGCCATGCGTCGCCGGCGGCGACCACGAGGACTCGGCCTTCGGTCCCGGAAACCGCCAGTTCGACGACCTCGCCGCTGCCGGCGGCATCGGCGACGCCGAGAAGTGCCACGAGAATCGACGCGACGAACGCGGAGCCGCGGTCGGCGTCACGCCCCTCCCCCCACTGCGAGGCGACGGTCATCCCGTCGCGGGTCAGAAGGAGGCAACCGATGATGCCGGGACGACCGTTCAGTGTGACGAGAATTTCATGCATCGTTCGTCTCCGGAGCGAGGGCGGATTTCATGAAGGCGCGGCCGAGGGCCGAGGCGACGTCGCGAACGGATTCGAGGATCCGGCGCGACTCGGCGCCCTTCTCGAACGTGACGACGAGCACGTGTCCATACGTACCGACGCAGACGGTCTCGGCGTCTTCGCCGCGCACGACGGATTCGAGATGCGCACCGATACCGAGTGATTTCGTCGCGGGGATCACCACCGAAGCGAGGCGGGCCGCACCGGCGATACGCGGATCTCCCGACGGCATGGTGCCGTCGGAAGCTCGAGCCACGACCCCCGCGACGCCGGCGAGAACCACGGCTTTCACGCCGGGAGCCGCCGCGAGGCGTTCCACTTCGGAGCGGATCCAGTCCGGATATTCCGATGCGCCGACCGGTACGTCTCGGCGTTCCAACGCCGCGAGGGCGGCGGAGAATCCGGGGCTGCTCGGGTTCTCTCCGGTCAACCGTGCCAACACTCCGGCGAACGCGTCGGCATCCGTCGCGTCCGCCAACGCCCCCGCGGCATCCGCGGACGAAAGGTCACGAAGGAACTTCGCACGCGTCCCCGGCTTCGGGAGGATGCGGGCTCCCGTCCGTCGCTCGACGGAGACCGCGAGCGCCGCGAGTTCGCGGGAACGCGGAAAACGTTCGAGACCTTTAATCAACCAAGGAGCGGCGTCCTCGGTACGCCCGTTTTTGAGCGTGGTCCGGACGGAATCCGCCCAGGGACCGGGAACGTCGGCGGCGTCGGAACGACGCTCGAGTCGACTGCAGTGAATGGCGGACGCCGTGCGCTTGAAGAAGAAAAGCATGGAAAAACTTGGGCGGTGAGAGCCCTGTTGACTTATCGGACACATGAGGACCGAAGTCGCAGCACGTGCCCGATTTCCGTCGAGGAGCCCCGCATCGCCTCATCTCCGCGTGTCGACGCAACTTCCGAAAGGTCGCCGTTTCCAAAGGTTTTCCTTGATGAACCTGATCGGAGCCGATAGGATTTCGGCGTGATTCGTGGCCTTTGGTCCCGTATCGCGACCCGAACATCCGGTGCGCTCCGGCGCGTCGGTCACCGAAATGGAAAGCGGACGGGGTTGTGTGTCGCAACACGTAAAACTCCCTCCTTCCTCTCTACGCCTGAAATCTGTTCCTCGTGCGCTTTCCACAGCTCCAAAGGGGCCCCGGCATCTGGCCGGGGCCCTTTCCTTTTCCCGGCCTGCAAAAAATCGCCGCCGCGCCGAAAGTTCCGCCCCTGAAACGCGCGAAAAGGGAGCGTCGGGCCGTCGCTTCCGTTGCTTGATCCCTCCGGAGGCGAACGGCTACCATCGCGCAGCCACGTCGTTACCCGCGTTCCGACGCGGACTTGCGTGCTGTTCCGGAATCTGGAGACCTCTCCGATGATGCGTCCGAACGGAATCCTCGTCTCGCTCCTTCTTGCCGCGGTCACCCTCGCCCAGGACCCCGTGAAGCCCCCGCTTCCGCCGCGTCCGCCGGGCCCCACCGGGCCCGCAGGCGCGGCTCCGTTCCAGCCCGCCCGCCTCGAGAAGCCCGCGGACCCCGCGAAGGTACGGGCCACGTACGAACTCGAGGGCGCGACCGTGCAGATCACCGAGGGTGCCTACTTCGACGCTCTCTCGATGCTTCAGAAGATGGAAGGTCGCTCCGGCAGCCCCGTCACCGACGGGCGCGTGTACGAGCACATGCTCGCGTACGCCGAAGCCTCCGCCCTCGGTCTCGCCGTCACCGACGAGGAGTTCGCGGCGACCGATCCGATGAAACGCAATCCCGCTCTCGCCGAACAGTTGCGTAAGCGTTGGGAGCAGGAGGGGATCACGGAAGACGTCTACGCCCGCTATCAGAAGGAAACCGCGACCGTTCAGCGCGCGAAAGACCTCTTCGCGAATTCCATGCGGGTCAAGTCGACGGACGTTTTCGACGGATACGCGAAGGATCACTACACGTACAAGCTCGACTACGTCGTCTTCCCCGCCGCCGACCATACGGCCGCACTCGCGAACGCGTCCGACGACGACCTCCGCAAGTTCTGGGACGACGATCGCACCGTACAGAACATGATGCGCGTGCCCATGTCGATCTCGGCGGAGTTCATTTGGCTCGACCCGACGGCCCCGGGATCCAACGTCGCCGAAGGGACGCGCAAGCCGTCCTACGACGAGACCCTCGCCTACTACAACCGCAACAAGGACCGCCTGAACGCACTCATCCCGCCGCAACGTCGACCGGAGCTCTATCCGACCGACAAGGCGGATCCGTCGAAACTCGTGACCCCGTTCTCGATCCTTCGCGAGACCATCGAAAAGGAAATGATGATGTCGGGAGCGGTTCGCGAAGCGCTCGCCGATGCGGGCGCCCCGGGGTCGGACATGAAGGCCATCGCCGAGAAGCGCGGTCTCCAATACCACCGCGTCGATCGCGTCGACCGCCCGGGCTTCGCGACGGCGGGAGGCAACCGCTACGGCGTGCAGGCGTTCTCGGCGCTGTTCAACCTCAACCCGGGAATGCTGTTGCCGGACGTCTCCGTCGAAGGACGCGTCCAGTGGATCGCGCGTCTCGTCGAGAAGGACCAGGCGCGTCTTCCCGAGTTTGCGGAAGTGAAGGGCAAACTCGGACCCATCTACGTCGAAAACACGTCGATGAAGATGGCGACGCAGCGCGCCAACGACGTCCGCAAGGCGCTCGACGAGGAAGTCGCGCGCGCGGCCAAACCGGAAATCGACGCGCTCCTCGCGGCCGCCGACGCCGAGGCCGACCGCGAAGCGAAGGAACGCAACATCACCGAACCGAAGGAAGTGGAAGTCATCCGCACGCGCGCCCGTACCCTTCGGAACGCGGCGATCGCAGACATCCAACGAAAGCATATGAGCAAGTCCTTCGACGCCGTCGTCGCTACGAAGGGACTGAAACTCGAAACCTCCGAGCCGTTCGGGTTCGAACCACCCCGCACCGAGCGCGAAGTTTCGAACACGCCGAAGTCGCGTCAGGACTTCATCAAGAGCGCCTATCAAGTCCGCGATCTCCGCGAACCCGGCCAAGTCACCGCTCCGATGGTCGACCCCCAAGGCAAGACGATCTACATCGCCCGCCTCGTCGAGCGCCTCGAACCGAACTACGCCGACATGACCGACTCGGAACTGGTGTATTTCCGCACCATTGCGGAACGCACCGCCCACTACCAGTCGAACTACCGCTGGTACTACTACGAAATCTCGAAGCGCCGCAATCTCGTCATTGCCGGGGCGCAAGGAAAGTGAGACCCGCCATGCGTCACATCATCCTCGCGGCGCTCCTTCTCGTCGCCGCACCGATTCACGCGCAGAAGAGTTTGGCCGACTGTTGGAAGGAGGTCGAAAACGCCCTCCCCCGCCGCGGTGCCGCCAGCCTGACGAGCGCGACCACGCCGCAACCCTCCGCGGGGTTCGACTGGGCGAAGATCAACGACCGCATGACGGAGGCGATGATCAACGCCGCCGACACGCCCGCCGAACCGTGGGCGACGTGGTACCTCGCGCACTTCAAACTCGAGTCGGGCGAGATCGACGAAGCGCAAAACCTCCTCGTGAGCATCCAGCAGCGCTTCCCGAAACACCCTCTGAATGTGGCGCGGCTCGGAAAGAACGGTCGCACCCTCATGCAGGACGCCCTCGACGACGTATCGCAGGAACTCGCATTCCGGGCGAAAAACCCGCGCAAGCCGATCCCGCTACCGGTTCTCGCCGACGACATGACCGCGACGCTGCGCTTTTCCATGGGTGACGTCACGGTGCGCTTCTACCCGAACGTCGCCCGCAAGCACGTCGAGCGCTTCATCGAGAACTGCAACAACGGTCTCTACGACGGAACGCGCGTCACCCGCGTGAACGACAACACCATCACCGCGGGCGATCCGCTCTCGAAGGACGGCCTGACGCCGGACCCGCGCGGTGCCGGACGGGCGCCGAACGCCCCGAATTCCATCGCCCACGAATTCAGCGGTCTGACGCATCGTCGCGGCATCGTGTCGATGCTGCGCAATCCGATCGGCAACGATTCATCCGGCGTCACCTTCTGCTTCGTGATGAAGGACTTCTCCGCGCTCGACCTTCAGCAGACTCCGTTCGCGGAAGTCGTCGGAGGCATGGAAGTACTCGACGCGATGACGCGCGTCGGTCGTGCCCAGGGCGAGAGCCCGGCCTCGCCGATCACGCTG
>CAIWVZ010000081.1 GCA_903916245.1 uncultured Planctomycetota bacterium
CGGCGGCGACGTCGTCAAGGCGGTGATGATCGCGAAGGAACACCCGAACGAGCGTGCTCGTGCCGTCGGCACCGTGATCGTCGATCGCATCATCGGGCTCATCGTGCTCGCGCTGATCGCGATCGTCGTCATCGCGGGAGATCTCGATCGCTATCGCGACGCGGCTCTCACGGTCGGCGCGTTTCTCGGAGCCGCCGTCTTCGGCTGCGTGTTCTTCCTCTCGAAGCGGGTCCGCCGCGCGATCGGGTTGGACAAGCTCCTGAAGAAGCTCCCGATGGCGGGCATCCTCGAAAAACTCGACGAGGCATTTCGCATGTACCGCTCGCAACGCGGGCACGTCGCGGTCGCATTCCTGTTGTCCGTGGTCTGTCACGTCGGCAACATCGGCGCGATCTACGCCTTCGGGGCGGCGATCGGTCTCGACGCTCGGGCGGGCATCGAAGGGTCGGTCATCGCCGCCTACGTGGCGACCGTGCCCGTCGCGCTCATCGTTTCGTCGGTCCCGCTGCTTCCGGGCGGTTGGGGTGTCGGCGAGATGGCCTTCGCCTATTTCTTCCGTTCCGTCGGCGTCTGGAACGTCGATTTGTCCGTCGCGCTGTCGGTCACGCAGCGTGCCGCGACGCTCCTGATGAGTCTCCTCGGCGGCTGGTGGTTCCTCACCCACCGCGGAGACGTGAATCGTGCCCTTTCCGAGGCGTCCGACGCGGACGCCCGCGGAGCTCGTTGATGTCTCTACTCGTCGTCGGTTCCATCGCGCTCGACACCGTGAAAACGCCGTTCGGCGAACGCGCGGACATTCTCGGAGGGGCGGCGTCGTTCTTCTCCGTCGCGGCGTCCTTCTTCACGCCCGTGCGCCTGCTCGGCGTCATCGGCGAGGATTTCCCGGAATGTCATGTCGACCTGCTGCGGTCCCGTGGGATCGATTTGCGAGGGCTCGAGCGGCGTTCGGGAGGGAAGACCTTCCGTTGGTCGGGCTCCTACGAGGGGCGCATGGACGTGGCGACCACCCGCGACGTGAAGCTCAACGTATTGGGCGACTTCAAGCCGACGGTCCCCGACGCCTATCTCGACAGCGCCTTCGTGTTCCTCGCGAATACGGATCCCGTGACCCAGGCCCACGTGGTGCGTCAGATTCCCGGCCGCAAGTTCGCGATGCTCGACACGATGAACCTTTGGATCGACACGAAGCGTGCCGATCTCGTGGACGCGCTGCGGCTCGTCGACGGCGTCGTGATGAACGACGAGGAAGCTCGGAGCCTCGGAGGAAGTTCGAATCTCATCTTCGCGATGAATGCGCTGTCGAACCTCGGTGCCCGACTCATCGTCGTCAAGAAGGGCGAACACGGAGCGGTGATGCTCCGAAACGGCGAGTTTTTCGCACTGCCCGCGTACCCGTTGGACGCGGTCAAGGACCCCACCGGCGCGGGGGATACGTTCGCGGCGGGATTCATGGGGCACCTTGCGGCCACGGGCGACACCACGTGGTCGAACCTGAAGCGGGCGTTGGCCTACGGCACCGTGACCGCGTCGTTCACGGTCGAGGATTTCAGCCTCGACCGCCTCCTCGCGATCGACCGGGCCGACCTCGATCGGCGTCTCGGTGC
>CAIWVZ010000082.1 GCA_903916245.1 uncultured Planctomycetota bacterium
AGCCCGTTCCCGCACGCGGATTCGATGATGACGACCGTTCAAAAGACGCTGAAGGGCCAAAAGGGGGCCATCGCGTTTTGCCGCGCCGCGGAAGCGCGCAACCTCGATCGGTCCGTGTTTCCCGGGGTCATGGCGCATGCGACCGGCGCCCAACTGTTGGCGAAGGCCGTTGCGTTCGCCGAAGCCGCGCAACCGTCCTTCAAAACCTACATCGATCGTGTGGTGGAGAACATCCAGGCGCTCGCATCCGAATTCTTGGCATGCGGGTTCAAATTGGTCGCCGGCGGGACGAAGACGCACCTCCTCATCCTCGACCTTCGAGGGATGTCGATGAACGGCAAAGAAGGCGAGGCCAAACTGGAAGCGGCGGGCTTGCTCGCGAACAAGCAACTCGTGCCGAAGGACCCCAACCCGCCGACGATCACGTCGGGGATTCGCTTCGGATCGCCCGCGGTCACCGCCCGTGGCCTCGGTCCGGACGACATGCGTGCCATCGCTCGATGGGTGAAGCGCCTGCTTCTCGACGGCGAAGATCCGGCGCGGGTGAGGGAAGAGGTGAAGGCGTTGGCGTTGCGCCATCCGGTGCCGGGGTTGTCGTCATGACCATGTGCGCCCGTCTCATCCTCGGAGTCTGCGTACTCGCGTCCTGGATCGCGGCACAGATCTCCGGTGTCGCCTACACCGTGACCGTCAAAGCCGACGTCCTCGACCGAACCTTCGTGTCGATGACCGTTTCGGGGACCGCGGCGGAAGGGGTATCGATCGAGATGCCCGCGTGGTCGCCGGGGGCTTACGAGTTGCGCAACTATTGGAAACTCTTGCGGAACGTCGAAGCAACCGACGCCGACGGGAAGACGGTCTCGGTGACCCACCCATCCGACGTCCGATGGACGGCGGCCCCCGCAAAGATGCCGGTCACCTTCACCTACGATCGTCTCGAGCCCGCTTCCGGGCTGTTCGGGGCCGAAGGAACCAAGCCGCGCTCCGGAAAACGGGAACACGTCGCCTTCAATCCGACCGATACGTACGCGTACGTCGTCGACGGCAAAAACGCGCCTTGTACCCTCAAGCTCGTCGTCCCCGACGGGTGGAAGCACGATGTTCCGCTGGCACCGGGCGGTGCTCCCGGGGTTTACACCGCTCCCGACTACGACACGTTGGCGGACGCCACCGTCGAGATGGGCAAGCTGCGGATCCATACGTTTACCGTCGGCGGAATCCGCTACACGTTGACGCTCGACCGCGACGATCCGAAGTTCCCGATGGAGTCCGTCGAAAATCTGCTCCGACCGATCATTCGACACTCCATCGGAATGATGGGCGGTACGGCCCCTTTCGAGCGCTACAGCTTCCAAATGCACGAAGGTCCGGGATACGGGCTCGAGCACCTTTCGTCCTGCACCATCGCCGTCCCCTATTTCCTGTTGCGTCAGGCGCCGGGGCAGTTCGACACGCTGTTCGCCCACGAGTTCTTCCACCTTTGGAACGTGAAGCGTCTTCGTCCGAAGGTACTCGGTCCGTTCGACTACACCGGTCCGTGTCGCACCAAGCACCTTTGGTTTTCGGAAGGCGTCACCGACTACTACGCGGACTTGATCTGTTGGCGCACGGGCATCACGAAGGACGAGGTGTTCCGCCAAAACCTCCTCGGCGAAATCCGCCGTCTCCAATCGAATCCGCAACGGTTGAAGGAGTCCGTGGCGGCCGCGTCGATGTCCGCTTTCGATCGTGGCTATTCGGGTCTCTCGACGCTCGACTATTACAACAAGGGCAAGCTCGTCGGTCTCTGCCTCGACCTGCACATCCGCCGCGAGACGTCGAATCGTAAATCCCTCGACGACGTGATGCGCGACCTTCACGCCGCGTACGGACTTCCGAAGGCGGGCTTCGGCGAAGACGAACTTTTCGGAGCGATTTCGAAGAGCGCGGGTGTCGACGTGGCGCCGCAACTTTCGAAGTGGGTCGACGGCATGGATGAACTGCCCCTCATCGAGATGTTGGCGACGGTGGGGTGGAATTTGGAGAAGCGTGCGGCCGCATCGGTCGAGGGGGCGGAATCCCGGCGACGTCGACCTCGCGATTCGTGGTCGTTGACGCCGATGCGCATCACGACCTATGAGCACGTGGAAGCCTTGAATGCGTGGAAGGCCGATCCCTACACCGAACGGGTGCCGCGCGAATGATCGCTTCCGCGATGTCGTTGCGGACGGCGCTTCTCGCGGTCGTCCTCGTCTCGGCGTCGGTCGACGCCCGGGCGCAAACGTTGCGCGTCGGGATGCCGTTCGAGCCGCCGCAGCTGGAACAATTCCGCAAGACCGCCGCGCGCGGCACGGCGGAGTTCGTCGGTCGCGCCGTTCTCTACGAGTACTTCACGACGGGGGATCAGCAGTGCGTGTTGTCCATCCCGCACTTCAATCGGTTGCATCGAAAGTTTTCGAAGGAAGGGTTGCAACTCGTGGCCGTTTCTTTCGAGCCGCCGGGGCTCGTGGACGCGTGGGCCGAGGAGAAGGGGGTCGAGCACCCTTACGCCTTCGACCCGGAGAAGCGATTCCTGCGCGCCTGCGGCACGCCGCGCGTGCCGTTCGCCGTGCTCGTCGATGCGAACGGCAAAGTGGCC
>CAIWVZ010000083.1 GCA_903916245.1 uncultured Planctomycetota bacterium
CCCGAAGAGGCGATCAAGGCCGCGTTCAACATCCTCGTCGAGAAGAAGGCGCGGGACGTTCTGTGGCTCGACATTTCGTCGTGCTCGGATCTCGCCGACGCGATGCTGATCGCCACCGCGGGGTCGGGCCGTCAGGCTCAGGCCCTCGCCAACGAACTGACGATGTCGTTGAAGCGGTCGGGCGTGCCGCGCTTGTCGCTGTCCGGCGTCGAATCCGGCCAGTGGGTCGCCGCCGACTACGGCGACTTCATCGTGCACATCATGCGGAAGGACACGCGCGCGTACTACGACCTCGAAGCGCTGTGGGCCGACGCGAAGATCGTGGCCCGCGAAGCCGGGCAGACCGTCGCGGAAGACGATGAAGATGCCGATTTCGCGCCCCTCGGCGCGTTCGACGACCTCGAAGGAGGCTTCGACGACGAGGACGGCGATTTCGAAGACGCCGAAAACGAGGCGTCCCCCCGAGCCGACGACGGCACGCGGGAGGACGACGGCGAGACCTGAGCGGGGGCGGCGCGCTTCAGCGCGTCGCGTCGACGAGTTTCACGGAGCCTTCGGGCATCCCCATGATCGCCTTGACGCGGACGCGCTCGTCACGGGAGGTCCCGGCGAGTTCCTGCCCGCCGTGGGCCGTGTAACGCCACGCGCGACCGGAATCGTCCATCCAGCCGAGCGGCGTCTTCGACATGTCGACGACGCGCTTCACATCGCGCGGGGTGCCTTCGACGTCCATGCGCCACGTCTGCACCCAACCGACCTGCTTCCCGTCCATCACGACCTTCCAAAGACCCGCCAACTTCGGTTCGGTGGCGCCGACGACGACGGCGGTGTCACCGACGACGTGCTCTTCGTGCGAGCACCCACCGAGGGTCAGGAACGGGAGGACGAGGAGTTTCCAAGCGTGATTGCGTCGGGCGGTCATGTTGAACCCTTCCAAGGCGGGAGGTTAGCCCCGCGGGCAGCGTCGGGCAAGGTCGCGTCGGGGGCTCAGGTGGCCGCCGACATCGCCTTCCCGGACTTCGCCTTCGCCAAAATCGCTTCGGCCAGTCGATCGGCGGCGACCGCCGTGGTGACGCCGTCGCGCGCGGCGATCGCGTAGATCTCGGTGAGCGCTTCCGGGATTCGGGCGATCTTCGCGAGCGAGCGCGCTTCGGAATAGCCGCCCGGACCCGTTTCGCACGAGATGTTGATGATGCCGCCCGCGTTGATCACGTAGTCGGGGGCGTAGAGGATGCCGCGCGCGGCGAGCATGTCCGCGTGGCGTGGTTCCTTGAGTTGATTGTTCGCGGCACCCGCCACGATTTTCGCCCGCAGCCGCGGGATCGTCGCGTCGTCCAAGATCGCGCCGAGCGCGCAGGGGGAGAAGACGTCGCAGTCGACGTCGAAGATCGCCGCGGGCGGGACTACGGTCACTTCCGGGTGCTTCGACGTGACCATGACCAGCGGCGCTTCGGCTACGTCGCATACCGTGACGCGGGCGCCTTCGGCGACGAGGAGGTCGATGAGGGTGCGCGCCACCGCGCCCGCGCCCTTGATCGCCACGTGTCGACCCGCCGTCGAATCGTTGCCGTAGACGGCTTTGAGGGACGCCTTGATGCCGAGGAACACGCCGCGCGCGGTGTATGGCGACGGATTGCCGGAACCACCGCTCTCCCGCGAGAGTCCCGTCACGTGTTTCGTCGTCTTCCGGACCTCTTCGAGGTCGGCGATGCTCGTCCCGACGTCTTCCGCCGTGATGTAGATCCCGCCGAGCGCGTCGATGACGCGACCCATCGCCCGGTAGAGTTCCGGCGTCTTGCCTTGCGGCGGCATGATGATGACCGCTTTGCCGCCGCCGAGACCCGTCGCGGCCACCGCCGACTTGTAGGTCATCCCGCGCGCGAGGCGGAGGACGTCCCAGAGGGCGGCGTCGCGATCGGCGTACTTCCAAACGCGGAGGCCGCCGAGCGACGGTCCGAGCGTGGTGTTGTGGACGGCGACGAAGGCGTGGAGACCGGTAACCGGGTCCGACGCTTCGATGACGCGTTCGTAGCCCTCGACGGGCAGGTCGGTGATCTTCATGGTGGGAATCGCTGCGCCGTGAAACTTAGCAGCGCCCGCGCGGGCGCGCAGCGTCCCGGCGAGTCGGTCCCCGGGATCCCCGACGACCCCGCGGAATCTTCCGGACGCGTCACGCTTTCAGGCGTTTTGCGACTGACGGAATGTCGTGCCGGAAAGACTGTTGCGACTGATTGTCAGCCCGCAGTCGGGCCGCGATGTCCCCCCGCGGGGGCACACTGTCCTCGAACGTGGACAGTCCGAGGCGGAGCGGATTTTTCGACGCCGCGTCAGGAAATGTCACAAGGCTCGGTTTTTCTTGGGGATGCGCGTCGGTCGGCATCCGGGCTCGCGATCCGGAAGTGATCCGGCCCGCCGTATGCGAAGGGGATATTCAGGAACCGGGCGGTTCCGGGAAGGTGCGAAGCGTGAAGAACTCGATGGACAAGAACGATACGAACAAGAAGGCGAAGCGTGCGGCGACTTCGGCCTCGAGGCCCAAGGTCGTGAGCGCGAAGTCCGGGAAGGCGGGAGTCGACCGCGAGCTCATGAAGCGCGCGCAGGCGGGTGATGCGTCGGCCTGGGCGACCCTCTACGAGAACTACCGGGCGGTCGCCGCGAAGGCGGCGCATTCGGTGATCGCGAATCGCGACGTCGTCGACGAGCTCGTCGGCGACATCATGTTGCGCATGTGGGAGAAGCGCGACCAGTACGACCCGAAGTGGTCGGTGTCGACGTGGGTGTACCGCATGGCGAAGAACGCCGCGATCGACATCAGGCGTCGTGAGAAGGTCGTGAAGTTCCACAGTTTCGAGTCCGGCGTTTCGTCGGACGGCGACGACGTGCACCGTTACGACCCGGCGGACGAATCGGCGCACGTGTCTCCGTTCGAGAACGTGACGACGGCCGAACTGCGCAAGATGGTGGCGGCGACGCTCGCACTCGTCCCCGAGCCGTATCTCACGGCCGTGGTGCAGCGGTACTTCCGACACATGGAGTACGTCGACATGGCGCGCCTCGTGGGCTGCACGGTGTCGACGGCGCGCTGGCGCGTCTCGCAGGGGATGGGGCTTTTCCAGGTCGCGTGGCGCGATCGTTACGGCGTCGATTTCGGCGGTTGAATTCGTTCGAGTTCTCGGCGAAGGGGGCGTTCCGCGGACGCCCCCTTTTCGCGTGGTACGATGTCACGCTCAGGGGCCCTTAGCTCAATCGGTTTAGAGCAGCGGTCTCATACTCCGTTGGTTGCAGGTTCGAGTCCTGCAGGGCCTATTCGGGAGATCGACGTGCAGGAGGTGAAGGTCGACGTCATCGGTGACATCCACGGGATGCACAGGACGTTTCGCGACCTCCTCGATGCCCTCGGTTGGCGTCGACAAAACGGTCGATGGGCGCATCCCGAGCGCCGGCACCTGATCCAAGTCGGCGACTTGGTCGACCGTGGGCCGGATTCGTTGGGGGTCGTCGAAACGATGCGCGAACTCTGCGACTCCGGCGTCGCGTCGCACGTCATCGGCAACCACGAATACAACGCGCTCGCGTGGTTCGTTCCGTTGGTGCCCGGCGATCCCTCCGCCGGATGCGTCCGTTCCCACAATCCCGGCCACCTGAAACAATTCTCCACGACGTTGGCGCAGATAGAAGCGGACCCGAAGCGGTGGGACGACCTCGCCGCGTGGATCCGCCGACAGCCGCTCGCGATGGAATACGCGGGCATGCGCTTCGTCCACGCCGCGTGGATTCCGACGTACGTCAATCTTCTTCCGCGGTCGTTGGAGAGCGACGACGTCATCCGTCTCTGCGGCCACGGTAAGAAATTCGCGCCCGCGATCGACATTTGTCTGAAGGGACCGGAAGAACGTTCACCCATGCACGTGGACGACCACGGCATTCGGCGTCGGACCCGACGGATTCCTTGGTGGGAGAGTTATCCCGCGGACGCTCCCATCGTCTGCTTCGGTCACCATTGGTTCCGCGGCACGCCGTCGCCCGCGCCGTCTTCGGCGCACAACACCTACTGCCTCGACTACTCGGCGGGGCGGGGCGGAGATCTCGTGGCGTGGCGTTATCCCGAAGACTATTTCGTCTCGGTGCGGAACGCGGACGTCACGCCGCTTTCGTGATCCACGAACGACGAAAGCCGGCACCCTTTCGGGGAGCCGGCTTTTGCGGTGTAGGGATCGGAGCGATCAGCCCTTGAGGGCCGAGCGGCGCGCCCAGTCGGCCTGACGGCCGTGAACCGCCTTGAGGAGGGGCAGTTCGCGCATCTTGCCTTCGTACTGGATCGTCACCATGCCGCGCTTGATGACCGAGGCGGCGAGGCGCATCCGACGGACTTCACCGTTCGGAAGGAGGATGCGAACCATTTGGAGGTTGGCACGGAACGAACGGCGGGTGATGCCGGTCGTCTTGAGACCGACGCCGCCCTTGGCCTTGGGAAGACCACGGCGGGTGACCTGCTTACCCCAACCGGTCTTCTTTCCACTGACTTCGCAGATGCGAGGCATGTTGTTTCTCGGGTTCGGCCGACGGCCTTCAGAGCCTTCGGCGGGAGGGGAGTGTGGCAAACATCCGGGGGGATGACAAGCCCACCCCCGCGGAGCGCCGGGCCGGGTTCATTCCGACCCGTCCGCGGAGGTATCCGTTGGGGCACCGTCCCAACGCACGACCGTGTAGGACCTTCGGCACGCCGCCGTCAAATCGCGGGTGTCTTCTTCGCAGGGGGCCCCTTCGCACCACAGGTAGCGGGAGACCCCCGCTCCGGGGAGCCACGTCAACACCGTGGCGCACACCGTGCCGAAGGTCTGCCCGTGGCGGCAGGGGGTGGCGTCCAAGTCCGCGTCGTGGTCGGAAAGGGCTTCGAACCCGGGACCCTTTTCGGCCAAAAGTTCGAGGGCGCGTCGACGGCGCGCGCTCGGTCGCCCCGTCGCCGCGAGGGAAAACGGCTCGTTCAGAATCGCGTGGTCGCCGACGCCGAGCGGCGTGTCGACCGGGGGCGTCGTGCCGCCGAGGTGGGTGATCACGCGGCGCTCGTCGGGGCCGATCACGACGAGGTTGAACGGGTTGTAGTCCTCGAACGTCGCGGTAAGACCGCCCATGAGGGCGAGAAGCGGAAGCAGTCCCCGCGTCTTCTTCTCCGGATCGGTCGGGAGACCGCGAATATTCGTCACCGCGGCCAACCGATCGCGGCCGACCGCGAGCCACGTTCCGCCCGCCTCGAGGTCACGGCCGCCGAACGCGCCCTGCACGAGCATGTCCGGCGGATCGAAGGGCCGCGAGCGAAACTCGTCGCGGTTCGCGGCGAGCCGGATCACGCCGTCGTCGGCGATACGGAGGAGGATGGTGCACACGGGTCAAACCACCAGATTCAGCATCTTGCCCGGCACGAAGATCACTTTGCGGACGGCCTTGCCTTCGAGAAGCCGCGTGATGCGATCGTTCTGTTTGACCGCTGCTTCCACCGCGGCTTGATCGGCGTCGCGGGGGACGGTGATGCGGTCCTTCAGTTTGCCGTTGATCGAAACGGGGATTTCGATCGTGGCGTCGACGAGCGCGGCCGGGTCGAACGTCGGCCACGGTTCGTAGGCGAGCGTCGTTCCGTGTCCCAACCGCTGCCAAAGCTCTTCCGCCAAATGCGGCGCGAACGGCGCAAGCAGAAGGACGAGTCGGTCGAGGCACCAACGGGGGCGGACGGACGATTCCGTCAACGTGTTGACGAGAACCATCATCGCGGAAATGGCCGTGTTGAATTGGAGGTTCAACAGGTCGGATTCGACCTTGGCGATGGCGCGGTGGGTGGCCTTCGCGAGATCGTCGGTCGGCTCCGCGTCGGAGATCGACGGGTGGAGCGCGTCTTCGTCCGTCACCACGAGGCGCCAGGCGCGCTGAAGGAAGCGGTACACGCCTTCGACGCCGTTCATCTGCCACGGTTTCACCGCGTCGAGCGGGCCCATGAACATCTCGTACAGACGCATCGCGTCGGCGCCGTATTCGTCGATGACTTCGTCGGGGCTGACCACGTTCAACTTCGACTTCGACATCTTCTCGACCTGCTTGTCGAGAGGAACGCCGCTCTTGGTGAACGCCTTGCCGTCCTTCTCGTCGACGTCCTTCGGGTGGAAGTACTTGCCCGACGCGTCGCGGTACGAGTACGCGAGGATCATCCCCTGATTGAAGAGCTTCTTGAAGGGTTCCGGCGTCGACACCAGTCCGATGTCGAAGAGCACCTTGTGCCAGAAGCGCGCGTAGAGGAGGTGGAGCACCGCGTGCTCGCTGCCCCCCACGTAGAGGTCG
>CAIWVZ010000084.1 GCA_903916245.1 uncultured Planctomycetota bacterium
CCCGTCGCTCGGGTCGTGGCTCTCCTACGGTTTCGGCGACGGCGGTCGCGATCTACCGACGTTCGTCGTGCTCGTAACCGGAGACCGCAATCCCGACGCCGGCAAGGCCTGTTGGGGCGCGGGGTTTCTTCCGTCGGTGCACCAAGGCGTCCAGTTCCGTTCGGGCACCGGCGATCCGGTGCTCTACGTCAACGATCCTCCGGGGATCGATCGGACGCTGCGTCGCGATTTCCTCGACGCGATTCGAACGCTCGGTCGCGAATCCCATGCGCGCGAAGGAGACCCGGAAACGCTGACGCGCCTCGCGCAATGGGACATGGCGCACCGCATGCAGACGTCGGCTCCGGAAGTCGCCGACCTCCGTCGCGAATCGGCGGAAACGCTCGCGCTCTACGGCGTCGAGCCGGGGAAGCCGTCGTTCGCGGCGAACTGCCTGCTCGCGCGTCGCCTTCTCGAGCGCGGCGTGCCCGTCGTCGAATTGTTCGACTGGGGCTGGGATATTCACGGGACTTCGACTTCCGACGATCTCATGACGCAACTTCCCGCGAAGTGCCGCGACACGGATCGCGCCGTCGCCGCCTTGGTGGCGGATTTGAAGCGGCGCGGCATGCTCGACGACACGTTGGTCCTGTGTACGGGGGAGTTCGGACGCACCGCGATGAACGAAGAGCGCGACGGCTCGAAGTTCTTGGGGCGTGATCACAACCCGAATGCCTTCACCGTGTGGATGGCGGGTGGAGGCACGAAGCGCGGGTTCGCGTTCGGCGAGACCGACGAACTCGGATCGAAGGTCGTGCGCGATCCCGTACATGTCCGCGACTTGCAGGCGACCGTTTTGCACCTGCTCGGCTTCGACCACACGCGACTGACGTGGCCGTACGCGGGGCGCGATTTCCGCTTGACCGACACGGGCGGACGCGTGGTTCGCGAGATTCTCGCCTAAAAGTCAGTAGGCGACGAGCGCGTGGACGGGCACGCCGCCGAGCTTCGAGCGGCCGTCGAGGAAACCGAGTTCCATGAGGAACGCGGTACCCGTGACGTCCGCACCGCAATCGCGGACGAGAGCGATGCACGCCGCCATCGTTCCGCCCGTCGCGAGCACGTCGTCGATGACCACGACCTTTTGCCCGGGTCGCACGGCGTCGTCGTGGATGAAGAGCGTGTCGGTTCCGTACTCGAGAGCGTAGGTGATGCTTCGCGTCTTGCGCGGCAACTTGCCCTTCTTGCGGATCGGCGCGAAACCGATGCCGAGCTTCATCGCGACGGGAACTCCGAAGAGGAAGCCGCGCGATTCGGGGGCCGCCACCATGTCGGCGCCGAACGCCTTGACCGCGGTCGCGAGGCGATCGATGCAGTCGGCGAACGCGGGTCCGTCCGCGAGCAAGGGCGTGATGTCCTTGAACGAGATGCCGGGTTTCGGGAAGTCGGGAACGACGTGGATCAATTCACGGAAGTCGCGGGTCATGGGGGCATCCTACTCCGCGTTTCCCCGATCGTGTTTGGGGGCGGGCCCTCGGGGACGTAACGTCTGTCGGACGGAGTCCGCCATGGCCGGAGAAAACCCCTACATCCGCAAAGTCGACGCCAAACGGCCCGAAAAGCCGTTCACCATCACGTTCGCGGATCTCGGCACTTCGGTCACCGTCGATCCCGCCAAGATTCCGTATTGCAGGACGGGGCTTCCCGGATCGATTCTCGAAATCGCCCTCGGCAACGGCGTCGAAATCGACCACGCATGCGGCGGCGTCTCCGCCTGCTCCACCTGTCACGTCTTGGTGAAGAGCGGTCTCGACACCTGCAACGAGGCGGACGACGACGAACTCGATCAACTCGACGAAGCTCCCGGCACGACTGCGCAATCGCGGCTCGCCTGCAGGTGTATTCCGAACGGGACTCGCGACATCATCGTCGAGATCCCGGCGTGGAACGTGAACCGCGTGCGCGAAGCGCCGCACTGAGGAGCGTTCTTCAGCGCACGTCGGCGGGGATGCCGAGGCGTGCGCGCTCGGCGAGGGTCAGCACACGCGGCCGCCGCGCCCGACCTTCGGTCGTCGGATCGGCGGGAACCACGAGGCGGGTTCCGTCCGCGCCGAGAAGAGCCGCTCCACCGTCGGGGAGGAAGCTTGCGACCGGACCTGAGGTCCCGGTGGCGACGTCGATGCGCCGTTCTCCCGTGACCGTGTCGACGAGGTAGAAGTTCCCCGCGATCGTGGTCACGGCCAGGGTGGCTCCGTCGTGCGAGATGGCGAGCGACGTCACTTCGCGACCGGCGTCGAGGAGCGTGCGTGCACGCCCGCCGGCGTCGTGCAGGCTGACGATTCCGTCGGACGTTCCCGTGGCTTTGATGCCGGCGCGACAGGCGACCGCGGTGGCGCCTCGTGCGGTCCCCGCGAGCGTCGCCGAGCGTCGACGTTGGTCGAGATCGATCACCACCGCCGAGCGGTTCTTACCCGCGACGAGCGCTTCGCGGCCTTCGGGGTCGATCGAAAGCGCCGCTACCGGCCCATCCCATCCCGCGTCGGTGAACGGGCCGCGATCGACGGAAATCACGAGGCGTCCGTCCGACGTCGCGGCGACGACCCGCCGTGCGTCCGCGGACGCGGCGAGACGGACCACCGTACCGTTGACGGGAACGCGGGTCGCCGTGCGACCGTCGCGCGCGTCGCGCCACGCGACGCCGTCGCGGTCCGCCGTGACGAGGCAGCGCCCGTCCGCCGAAAGGGCGACCGCGTCCGCCGCAACGTCGATTTCGAAAGTGATCGGAGTCGCGGAGACGGCCCAAGGATTCAGCGTCACCCGATTTCCGGAGACGGCGACGCCGACCGGATCGGGATGAGTTCCGAGGTGGACGAGGCCGGACGGGGGAGCGAGGGGGCCCGTATCGAGTACGGGACGCAAAGCCCAGTGGCGCGCGACGCCGTCGCGTCCCGTGAGGAAGAGCCCGAGACCGTCCGGAGTCCAAGCGATTCCGGAGGGTGGTACGGCGGGCCCCGCGAAACTCGCGCGCAACGCCCGCGTCTCGGCGTCGACGATGCGAATGACGCGATCGGTGCCCACGCATGCGAGGCGTCCGCCGTCGGGCGAGACG
>CAIWVZ010000085.1 GCA_903916245.1 uncultured Planctomycetota bacterium
AAGGAGACGCGCGGCCGCCCGTTCGCGGCGTCGACGGAAACGACGATGCGAGTTCCGTCGTCCAATGTTCCCTCCGCGCGCCGAACCCCCGGTCCGAGACGCGCGAGGGACTCTTCGACCACCGCGCGCGCGTGCAACCGCAGCGCGTCCATGGCGTCGAGGACAGCCTCTCTCCCGTGGCGATCGATCAACCCTAGTAGGCGATCGGATCCGCGACGATTCGCGGCGAGTTGGGCACCGAGATCCGCGAGATTGTCGTCGGGAGCCCGCGACGGAAACGGCGCGTCCCGCAACGCCGCGGCGACGGCCTCGAAGGACGTCGCACCCGCTTGCGCGATCCGCATCGGCGACAGTGCGACACCCTCCTCCGCGAGGGATCGCGCCGACGGCGGCATGGATCCGGGCACGATACCGCCGAGTTCGGCATGGTGCGCGCGACTCCCGATCCATGCGACGAGTCGTTCCGACGCGTCGAAAACGGGAGTCATCACGGTGACGTCGGGAAGATGCGAGCCGCCGAACGCGGGATGATTCACGACGAACGCGTCGCCGGGTCGCGGCGTCGCGGTCTTCAACAGCGCCTGCGCGCACAACCCCATCGCTCCGAGGTGAACCGGGATATGCGGCGCGTTGACGACGAGGCGTCCCGCGGCGTCGAGGACCGCGCACGAAAAATCGAGTCGTTCCTTGATGTTCGTGGACACCGCGGCGCGCCTCAGCACTTCCCCCATCTCGAGAGCGATCGAACGAAACCGATGGGAGAAAAGTTCCCACGCGACGGCGACCGCGGGCCTCGGACCGACGTCGACGCGGACGTGGTCGAGGACGAGCGCTCCCGACGGGTCGACGGCCAAGTCCCACGCAGGCGCGACGAGCGTCGTCCCGTGGGGCTCGACGACGAGACAGGGTCCGGAGACGCGTGTTTGCGGAGTCAACGCATCGCGTTCGAGGACGGGAGTCTCGAACCAGCGTCCGTCGAAGCGCACGCGCCGCGACTCCGTCGTCGATCCGGACGCGGGTCGGACGGGAAGCGGATCGGGCAGGTCCGTCGGAGCCGCACTCGCGCGCACGCGGAAAGCGACGATCTCCGCGCCGCGAGCGGGCGGGGCGAATCCGTAGGTACGTCGATGCACGTCCGCGAAGGTGCTCGCGAGATCCGCGCCCCGCGTCCAAGGGACGTCGAGGGTGGAATCCTGTCCGCGCGAACGAACCTCGAGGGCGACCTCCACCGACGTCGTCGCCGCATCGGCGTCGATCGAGGCCACGAGTTCGGCGACGACGCGTTCGATGCGGTCGCCGAGCGCCTCCGTCGATCCCGTGAGCGATGCTTCGAACGACACGCGCTTCAAGGCACCGCGACCGTGCTCGAGGGCTCCGACCGCCGAAAGAAGACCTTGGTCCCTCGGAACGACGACGCGGTTCATGCCGAGTCGTGAAGCCACCGCACACGCGTGCAGCCCTCCGGCCCCCCCGAATGCGAGCAACGCGTGATCCTTCGGATCGAAGCCTCGACGGACGCTGACTTCGCGAACGGCTTCCGCCATACGCTCGTCCGCGATGGCCAAGAAGCCTTCCAACAATTCGTGGGCGTCGAGTCCGCCCGCCAACTTCGGCAGAAGTTCGCCGAGGCGCTTCTCGGCGGGACGCGCGTCGACCGCGATCCCGAAGCGCGTTTCCGGGATCCGTCCGAGAAGAAGGTTGCAATCGGTGATCGTGAGCGGACCGCCCGCTCCGTAGCACGCGGGGCCCGGGTGCGCGCCCGCACTGCGGGGTCCGACACGCGGGATCCCGCGATCGACGTCGCAGATCGAACCGCCGCCGGCGGCGACGCTCTCGACCGCCACCGCCGGAGCCGCGACCCGCACCCCACCCACGCTGTGCACCGGATCCACATCGACGGAGCCGTCGATCCGGGCGACGTCCGTCGACGTTCCGCCCATGTCGAACGCGAGCACGCGGCCGCACCGTGCGCGCGCGGCGGCACGCGCCGCACCCGCCGCTCCACCCGCGGGCCCGGAAAGCAGCGCGGCACTCGGCGGAAACGCGTCGAGCGGAACGAGCATCCCCGACGACGTCATGTATAGGACGTCGCTTCCGGGAAGGCTCGCCGCGACCTGTCGACAATAGTCCGTCAAGGCCGGGCCGAGACGCGCATCGAGCACCGTCGTCTCCGCCCGTGCGAGCAATCCCGGATGCGGAGCCGCGCCGGATCCCGTGACGACCGACGTGAAACCGACTCCGCGGAGGACCTCCGCGATGCGCGCCTCGAGATCCGGACGCCGCCATCCGTGAAGAAGGGTCACCGCCGCATGGCGGAATCCTTCCGCCACCGCGGTGCGGGCGCGCACGTCGAAAACGCCGACGTCGAACGGCAAGATCTCCGTCCCGTCGGCCGCGAGTCGTCCGGGGATTTCCACCACCCGATCCGCGAGAGGCGCAGGCTTGCGAATCACGCGTGCGAAAAGATCGGGGCGCGATTGATCGCCGATGCGGAGAAGATCGGCGAAGCCTTCGGTCACGCACCAGACGGTCGGAGCCCCGCCGCGCTCGAGCAACGCGTTCGTCCCTCGCGTCGTCGCGAGTCGCAACGACGACGGAGGCACCGTTCCGCCGACGGGAGTTCCCGTCAAAAGACGCGCGGCGAGGATCGGCGCGACTTCGTCGGCGGAAAGATCCGCGACGCGAGGCGGGTCGGGCCAAGGGCGATCGAACGTCGCCACGCCGGTCGCGACGTCGAAGGCCGAGATGGTCACCGCG
>CAIWVZ010000086.1 GCA_903916245.1 uncultured Planctomycetota bacterium
GCGGATCCACGCAGACCGTTCCTCTCCAACCCGACTCCCCCGCCATTGACGCCGCCAACCCTGCCGCCTGCCCTCCTACCGACCAACGCCGCCAGCCGCGGAACGATTGGCGCTGTGACATTGGCGCCTTCGAAGCCCGGCTGAGCCCCTTCCGGCCCCTGACCGAAGCCTGTCGGAGGCCCGGAGCGCCCGCGGCCACGGCCGCGACCACGGCCTCGGCCGCGACGACGACGTCCTCGGGGACCACCGCCCCCGCCGCCACCGGCGCCGAAACCACCACCGGAACCACCTTGCGGAGCACCCCCACCGGGTGCGTTGCCGCCACGCCTCGATCCACGAGGATTCATCATCAAACCCCAATCAAGGGAAGACCCGCGAAGTCACCGAAAACTGCCGGAAACCGCGAGCGGAAGGCCGATCGAACGGCCGAAGCTTTCCCAACCAAAAAAACACCGAGACCGCGATGAGTCATCACTAGCGTGCGGAAAACCGGGAGGTCGTCGCACGGGAGCGTCGCTGCAAACCTACGGCGGAATTCAACGGGAACCGGATCCGCCACCCGCCGGAAGGCGGGGCGAGCACGAGGCTCGCGGGCGTCGGCGTCGGTCTCGGGGACGCGCCAACTGTTGGGATTATGCACCCCGGCGCGCCGAACGCAAGCCGCACCCCGGAACAAACTTCGGAAACCTGCACGTCCGCGACGTCGAGGGGCGTTCGGCTTGATCGGACCTAAGTTGGCGGAGAGTATGACCTACCGCCGATCCTTGGGGCATTCTTCAGGGACGCCGGCAGCCGGGGACAGTCCCCGCGGCCTACCCGACGGCAGGACTTATGAGCGACACCAAAGCCAACAACGACGCCCACCTCAACCTCTACGAGATGGCGACCGCGCAATTCGAACGCGCCGCGGACGCGATCAAGCTCGACCCGGCCATCCGCGCCATCCTCACCGAGCCGAAGAGCGAAATCAGCTTCAACTTCCCCGTGCGGATGGATGACGGCAAGATCCGCATGTTCAAGGGATACCGGATCCAGCACAACAACATCCTCGGCCCCTACAAGGGCGGGATCCGCTACCACCACGACGTGGACATCCACGAAGTGAAAGCGCTCGCCGCGTGGATGACGTGGAAGACGTCGCTCGCGGGCCTTCCCTTCGGCGGCGCGAAGGGCGGCGTGACCTGCCGTCCCGGTGAACTCTCCCGAACCGAGATGGAACGCCTCACGCGTCGCTTCACGCACGCGCTCGGCAACAACATCGGCACGGAATACGACATCCCCGCCCCCGACGTCGGCACCAACAGCCAGATCATGGACTGGATGATGGACACTCACGTCAACACCGTGTCGATCCTCGACCGCACCCGCGGCAAGGGCGTCGTCACCGGCAAGTCCCTCGCCTGCGGCGGCTCGAAGGGTCGTGAAAAGGCGACGGGCCAAGGCGTCTGCCACATCATCGAGGCATGGGCGAAGGAATCCGGTCGCTCCGTCAAGGGTTTGAAGATCGCGGTGCAGGGTTTCGGCAACGTCGGCTATTGGACGTGCAAGATCATCGCGGAGATGGGCGCGACCGTCGTGGCCGTCATGGACCACACGGGTGCCGTCGCGAACCCCGCCGGAATCGACGTCGCGGGCCTCAAGGCTTGGATGGACGCGAACAAGAAGCTCCCCGGCTTCGCGGGCGCGCCGGAAGTTTCGGCGGACGCGTTCTGGTCGGCGGACTGCGACGTCATGGTGCCCGCCGCGATCGAGAACCAAATCACGGGCCGCACCGCGCCGATGATCAAGGCGAAGGTCGTCGTCGAAGGTGCGAACGGACCGACCACGACCGCGGGCGACGCGAATCTCGCGAGCCGCGGCATCCCGGTCGTCCCCGACATTCTCGCGAACTCGGGCGGCGTCATCGTGTCCTTCTTCGAGTGGCTCCAAAACCGCGCGTCGGAGTACTGGGAACTGGACGAAGTGGACGCGCGCCTCAAGCGGCAGATTCTCGAAGCGTGGTCGAACGTCTCGCGGACCGCGAAGGAACGCAACATCGACCTGCGCACCGCGGCCTACGCCGTGGCGCTTCTGCGCATCGCCGAGGCCTACCGCGCCCGCGGCGTCTTCCCGTAATCGACGCACGTCGATCCAACACCGCGCCCCCGAAAGTCGCACGCGACGTTCGGGGGCGTGACGCTTTTCCGGAGCCTTGCGTGTCGCCGACCACGGGACGATGATGCGCGCGGCGCCCCGCGGAGTCCGCGGGCCGAAAGGACTCCGATGGATCGTCGTCTTCCCCTTCTGCTCGTTCTTCTCGCCGCGTTCGTCGTCGCGCAAACACCGCCCACGGAGTCTCGCCCCGCGGCGAGTACCGCGGCGAAGCCCGCGAAGCCGAAGCCGCCCACCTACGACGAATCGGCCGACGCCGCGGCCGATATTCGCGCCGCGCTCGCCCGTGCGAAAAAAGACAACAAGCGCGTGCTCGTGCAGTGGGGCGCGAACTGGTGCGGGTGGTGCGTCGTCCTCGCCGACGGCATGAAGTCCGATCCCAAGATCGCGCGGGAAATGCTCTACGAATACGAGCTCGTGAAGGTCGACGTCGGACGCTTCGACAAGCACCTCGACGTGGCGAAGACCTACGGCGCGAACTTCAAGGCCATCCCCTATCTCACCGTCCTCGACGCCGACGGGAAGCCTCTCGTCCAACAAAACACCGACCCCCTCGAGTTGCAGCAAGAACCGGGCAAAAAGGGAGGGATGGGGCACGACAAGGCGAAGGTGCTCGAATTCCTGAAGGCGCACGAGGCGCCGAAGCAGGACGCCGCGGCGCTCGAAGCGGCCGCGTTCGAAGCCGCGAAGAAGGAGAACAAGCAGGTGTTCCTCCACTTCGGAGCCCCGTGGTGCGGCTGGTGCCACAAGCTCGAAGACTGGATGGCGCGTCCCGAAATCCACGCGATCCTCTCGAAGGAGTTCGTCGATTTGAAGATCGACACCGACCGCATGACCAACGCGGACGCGATCGTCGCGAAGTGGCGCGGCTCCGAGAAGGGCGGCATCCCGTGGTTCACGTTCATCGGCGCGGACGGGACCAAAGGTCCGGTCAGCGAAGACGAAAAGGGTGCGAACTTGGGGTTCCCCTATCAGCCGAACGAAGTCGCCGTCTTCCGCGACATGCTGACCAAGGCGTGCAGGGTGATCCGCGCCGACGAGATCAAGTTCCTCGGTGATTCCCTCGACGCGCTGCGCGAGGCGGAATCCAAGAAAAAGCGCTGAAACGCGCCGGCTTCGAGCCTATTCCTTGCAGAAACGGCACCTTTTCCGGAGTGAATTGACTAAGAAGCGATCGCTTCCTAGACTGATTCGCTAAGAAAGGATCGTTTCTTAATGACCCGAACCACCGGGGTATACCGAGTGGCCGAATTCGCGGGCGAATCCGTCCGCGCGTTCATCCCACACCCCCTTCCTCCCGCGTCGCCTCCGCTGCGCTTGGAAGGGGCGATCGAATCCGCGTGCGACAGGGCTTCCGCCTCCGTTGCACGGCTCGGTGTCGCCGCGAGTCTGGTCCCGAGCACCGATTGGTTCCTTTATGGATTCGTCCGGAAGGAAGCCGTACTCACGTCACAAATCGAGGGGACGGAAGCGACGCTGCGGGACGTCCTCGAATTCGAAGCCACGGAGCGTTCGTCCAACGAGGACGTCGCCGACGTCTGCAACTACATCGAGGCGCTCGCTCACGCCCGTCGAGAGATCGCGAAACCGAACGGGCTGCCGTTGAGCGCACGCCTTCTTTGCGAAGCCCACAAGAAACTGATGAAGGGAGTCGGGACTCGACGCGGGGGCGACAAGTCGCCGGGGCTCGTACGTACGACGCAGAACTGGGTCGGAGGCACACGTCCGGGCAACGCCCGATTCGTCCCTCCACCCGCCGACGTCGTCCCCGAAGCGCTGTCCGACCTCGACCGTTGGATCCACGGAAACGACCCGCTGCCCCCCATCGTGAAAGCGGGACTGGCTCACGTTCAGTTCGAAACCATCCATCCTTTCCTCGATGGAAACGGACGCATCGGGCGTCTTCTGGTCACTCTGCTCCTCGAGCATTGGGGAGTGATCGCGTCGCCGATTCTCTACTTGAGTCACGCCATCAAGCGCCGACGTCGCGAGTATTACGATCGACTATCTTCGGTTCGGACGGAGGGAGATTGGGAAGGATGGATGCTCTTCTTCCTCGAGTGCGTCGAAGAGTCCGCCGCCGACGGCGTCGAAACGGCGCAGAAAATCTTCGCTTTGACCGATAGGGACCGTCGACGGCTGACGGCGCATCCCCGCGCCACCGTAGCGGCCATCCAACTCCTCGACGTCTTGCCGTCGCACCCGATGATCACGGTGCCCGGCGCGACGGAGCTGATCGGGTCGACACCTCCGACGACCCGCAAGGCCGTCGAACTTCTCGCCGACATCGGGATTCTCCGCGAAACGAGCGGCCGACAACGAGACAGGGTCTACGCCTATCACGGTTACTTGCAGGTGCTGACCGCGGACGAATAAACCGAGAAGGGTCGCGACGCGCCGCGCGACGCCGCCGAAAGGACCACAACGTCCTGGTGCCGTCACCGCCCGGCGGCCGCACAGGATGCGCGGCCGCCCACCGTCGGGATCAGGCTTCGGCGGACTTGCGCATGCGCTCGCGGTCGTTCGGGCGCAGCATCGCCTTGCGGATGCGGACCGCGTCGGGCGTGATTTCGACGAGTTCGTCGTCTTCGATGTACTCGAGCGCCTCTTCCACCGTGTAGCGGCGGGGCGGCGGCAGGACGAGTTTCTCGTCGGCGGACGTGGTGCGGATGTTGGTGAGCTTCTTGGCGCGGCAGACGTTCACGTCGAGGTCGTTGTCCTTCGAGTGTTCGCCGACGACCATGCCTTCGTACACCTTGTCCTGCGGATTGATGAAGAACGTCCCGCGATCCTTCAGTTTGAAGAGCGCGTAGGCGTTCGCATCGCCCGGATCCGTCGACACCAGAACGCCGTTGATGCGCGTCGGGAGGTCGCCCTTCCACGGCTCGTAGGCCGAGAACACGTGGTGGATCTGGGCCTCGCCCGCCGTCAGGTTCAACGCCTTCGTGCGGATTCCGATCAACCCGCGGGACGGGCAGCGGAATTCCATCATCACGTGACCTTCGTGGGTCTCCATGGTGACGAGTTCGCCACGCCTTTGACCCAAAAGTTCGATGATCTTGCCGGCGCCCGATTCGGGCACTTCGACGTTCACGGTCTCGATCGGCTCGCAGCGCTCGCCGTCGATTTCCTTCAGAACGACCTTCGGCTTCGCGACGCAAAGTTCGAAACCTTCGCGGCGCATGTTTTCGATGAGCACGCCGAGGTGGAGCACGCCGCGTCCGTAGACCTTCAACACTTCGGGGCGGTCGGTGTCTTCCACACGAAGGGCCACGTTGCGGAGAAGCTCCTTCGCGAGGCGGTCGCGGATCTGACGGCTCGTCACGTACTTACCCGCTTGTCCGGCGAACGGTCCGTCGTTCACCGAGAAAAGCATCGAGATCGTCGGTTCGTCGACGGTGACGGGCGGCAACGCTTCGGGGCGAAGGGCGTCGGCGATCGTGTCGCCGATGTCGCAATCCTCGATCCCTTCGATCGCGCAAATGTCGCCGCAATACACGGCGGGCCTCGGCTCGCGACGGAGCCCTTCGAACACCATCACGCGTTTGACCGACGCGGACTTCATCGAGCCGTCGCGCTTCACGAGTTTGACTTGGCCCGGCTTCATCACACCGCGGTGCACGCGGCCGATCGCGACGCGCCCGGTGAAGTCGTTGTATTCGAGGCTCATCACCTGGAACTGCAATGGACCTTCGACGTCGACCTTCGGAGCGGGAACGCGTTCCAAAATGGCGTCGAACAACGGCAGGAGGTTCACCTGCTCGTCGCCGAGTTCGCGCTTCGCCCAACCGGAACGGCCCGAGGCGAAGAGCACCGGGAAATCGAGTTGGCGATCGGTGGCGCCGAGTTCCACCA
>CAIWVZ010000087.1 GCA_903916245.1 uncultured Planctomycetota bacterium
CGACCTTGTCTTCGATCGACGGACAGTAGCGGGGGCCGCGCCCTTTGATCTTTCCCGAGAAGAGCGGGGATCGGTCGAGACCGCCGCGAATGACCGCGTGCGTCGCTTCCGTCGTGCGCGTGATGGCGCACGCGACGCGAGCCTCGAGGCCCGCAACCTCGAAGAAACTGAACGTGACGGGAGGATCGTCGGACGGTTGGGGTTCGGTGCGATCCCAATCGATCGAGGCCGCGAGGAGACGCGGAGGCGTCCCCGTTTTCAATCGCCCCGTCGCCAGACCGACCTCGGCGAGACGTCCGGCGAGTCGATGGGCCGCCCGCTCTCCGACGCGTCCCCCTTCGGTCGTCTCGAGACCGACGTGGAGGACCCCACCGAGAAACGTCCCGGTGGTAAGGACCACCGCACGCGCGGCGACCGTCCCCGACTTCGCGAGGACGACCCCCACGACGGCACCGCCCTCGACGACGAGATCCACCACCTCGTCCTCCACGATGCGGACGCCGGCGTCCCGGCACTCGGCCCGCACCGCCTCCTCGTAGGCGACCCGATCGTTTTGGGAGCGCGGGGATTGCACCGCGGGCCCCTTGCTGCGGTTCAGAAGTCGGTAGTGGATCGCCGAGGCGTCGGCGCACCGACCCATGATCCCGCCCAAAGCGTCGACTTCGCGGACCAATTGCCCCTTGGCGATTCCCCCGATCGACGGGTTGCAGGACATGCGCCCGACGGCATCCGCGTGCAAGGTCACGAGCAGCGTCGCGGCACCCCGGCGAGCCGCCGCGCAGGCCGCCTCGGCCCCCGCATGCCCCCCGCCGACGACCACCACATCCGCCCGCGAAGGGAGCGCGTTCACCCTGTCCGACGTCATGGGGAGAACGTACCATGTCGCCGTCGGGGGCGAAGTCCCGGGAGCACGCATGCAGCTTTTGAAACGCATCATGGTGGTGTGCCTCGTCGTAGGCGCGCTCCACGCGCAACTCGGAGACGCCGTCAAGGACCGACTGAACGGCTATTCGCTCGC
This sequence comes from uncultured Planctomycetota bacterium, assembly GCA_903916245.1. GTDB lineage: Bacteria > Planctomycetota > CAIWVZ01 > CAIWVZ01. The sequence continues at coordinate 1,019 of CAIWVZ010000087.1, forward strand.
GGCCCCCGCGGGATGGCCGAAGATTCCGACCCAGCCCGATGAAACGTGGGTCGTCGGAAAATGGAAAGCGAAGCGGGAGTACGCGGGTATCGACCCGGAGATCTCGGTCTACCGCTTCCCGAAGAACGCGAAGACCGACGACGACGAAGCGGACGACGACGAACGCGATCTGAAGGGATTGTCGCCGGAAGAACTTCGCGCCGAAATCCAGCGACGCATGCGGCGCCGGGAAAAAGCCGAGGTCTACACCGGTTACGCGGCGTGGCTCAAGGACAACGATCGTTTCAATCGCGACGGGCTTCCCGCCGCTTCGAAGGACGTGACGGTGAAGACCTTCGCGACGAAGGCGAAGGTCTATCACACGACGAAGAAGGTTTCCGAAAACGTCGGAGGCGGCCGCCCCATCATCTATTGGAACATGCACGTCGTTCTCGATACGCCGGATGCCGAATGGGCGATCCGCTTCGACGCCGACGAAAATCTGCGCAAGAAGTTCGAAGACGTCTTCATCGAATCGGTGAAGTCGTTCCGCCTGATCGACCGCAAGGAATCGGAACTCGCGTCGGACGCCGAGGCCGTCGCGGGATTGTCGGAAAAAGCGAAAGCGATGCGCGTCGCGCGGATGTCGTCGCTCCAGGTCCCCGGTTGGTGGGTGAAGGAAGGCGTCAACTACGTCATCGCGACGAGCGTGCCGAAGGACAAGTCCGACGTGATCGACGAGATCATGTTTCGTCTCAACCGCATGCGGAAGCAATACGAGAAGGACTTCCCGACCGGCGCGCCGATCGACGCGGTGTCGGTGGTGCGCGTCTGCAAGAACGAGAAGGAGTACCACGACTACGGCGGCCCCGGCGGAAGCGCCGGTTACTGGAACTCCCAAGCGAAGGAGCTCGTTCTCTACGTGGGTCGTGAAAAAGGATTCACCCTCGCGGTTCTGAACCACGAAGCCTTCCATCAGTACATCTACTACTGCTTCGGAGAGTTGGCGCCGCACTCGTGGTTCAAC
>CAIWVZ010000088.1 GCA_903916245.1 uncultured Planctomycetota bacterium
AGCAGGTCGCGCACCTCGTCCCGCTTCTCGTACGGCACATGGAGTCGGCGAAGCCCGGCGAACGCCTCGATGTCGTCGACCTGAACTGCGGGAACGCCTACCTCGGTTTCATGGTGCGCGTCGCGCTCGCGGCGAGCGGCGCCGACGTCCGGGTTCTCGGCGTGGATCGCAACCCCGAACGCATCGACACGTGCCGGCACCGGGCGCGTGCTCTCGGATTCACGGGGATGGACTTCGAAACGGGCGACGCGTCGACCTACCCGATTCCGAACGGGCCCTTCGCGGTGCTCTCGCTTCACGGATGCGATACCGCGACCGACGACGCGTTGCGCCGAGGTGTCGATTCCGGTGCGACGCACATCCTCGCGGTGCCCTGCTGCCATCGGGAGGTTCGTGGGCTCTTGTCCGAATCGACCTCCGCGAAGGCGTTCATCGACGACGGCATCCTCGCTTCCGATTACGCCGCGTGCCTGACCGACGCCCTGCGCGCCCTGTGGCTCCGGGCCAAGGGTTACCGTACGGAAGTCGTCGAGTTCGTTTCTTGGGAACACACACCCAAGAATCGATTGCTACGGGCCAGGCTCGGCCTGAGCCGCGCGGAAGCCGCGGCGGCCCACGAGGGCTTCGTCATCGCCTCGGAGTCGCTGCGCACCGCTCCGCGCGTCCTACGATCGGCGCTTTAAGTCTCTCGGGAGCGAATCCAGTCCCCCAACCGCCGCACGTCGACGACGTCGGTCCGAGGGACCGCCAAGCGCCGATGTTCGGGAGTCGGACCGAACATCGCGAGACGCCGCAAAAAGGCGTCCTCGGAGACCTCGGACGAGGCTACGTCGTGGCGTACCGCATCGTTCAACCAGACGACGTCGCCGTCGACGGCGTCCCATCGCCCGGCGTAGGTGCGCCCCGCGTTCGAGAAGATCACCACCGTGAATCCGTGGAGGGCGTCGTGCCCGGGATGAAAGACCGTCATGTCGGACGTTAACGCCCCCCGACGAAGTGGCCCTCCCTACGAAAAAAGGGCGCCCGAAGGGGCGCCCTTTCCGATCGGCGAGACCCGACTCAGCGGAACCAACCGAACAACGCCGTCGTGAACGACGGATTCGTGAGAAGCTCCGTGATGATGTAGGACTGGATCACGACGCCGCGTCCGCAGAAGGAGCCGTAGGCCGCCAGCGGAAGCGTGAAGTTCACCGTCGGACCGCGGCCCGGGTTGACACCGCCCGTGAGCAAACCTTCCGAGAGGACGATGAAAGGACGGTCCGTGCAGATCCAGTAATCGCCGGCGATGCCGCCGAACTGCTGCGCGATGTTGCCGTCCCAAAGCTGCGCCACCATGCAGTGGTAGCCTTCGATGAACGGGAACCCGCCACGGGTTTGAACCGACGTCGTCGCGCCGATCACGAAGCCCGGGCCTCCGGTGGTGACGTTCTGAACGCGCGGGCCGGAAAGGAACCCGACCTCCCACGAATTGCCCCACGTGACGCAGTCCACCACGACCGACGAATCGAAATCGTCGTCGAACGCGTTCCAACAGGCGATGGAAAGATGCAATCCCGCGGGGAGCGGAGCGCCGAAGTTGAAGGTGAGAGTATCCGCTCCGACGGCGAGGGTGTCCACCGAACCGTCGTAGACGGATCCGCACGGAGAGGCGGGAATCGCCGAGAAGGTGTCGGCGTAGGCGAGCGATTGAATGCGCGCGCCCGTGACGGAATCGCAAAGGGCGATTTCCATGCCGTCGTTGAAACCCGCTGTCGGAGGGACCCAAAGGGCTTCCTGATTCAGGAAGTTGTAGCGCAGCGACACCGTGGTAGCCCCCGCGGGAGCGTCCAGACGGATCTCCGCGATGCCGAGCGGGAGCGGACGCGCCGGAAGGGTGCCGGCGGGATGCGCCGCCGACAACGGTCCGGACGCGACGAGGCGCGCGTACTGGCTGCCCGCCGCGGGCATACCGCACTCCGCCACGTTCACGACTCCCGCGAACGGCCCTTCGCCGTTCCAACGGGCGTTTTCGCAGTCGGCGGTGCTGCCGATCGGGAGCACCACGTTCGGTGGCGAACACTCGAACGATTGGGCCGACGCGACGGCCGCGAGCGCGGTGAACATCAAAGGGGCAAGGTGACGGCTCATGGTCTACTCCCGAACCCCGTCCCGTTTCCCCTTACGGGAGCCGGAACTGCGGGCTCGCTCAACGGACGACGAGTCAAAGCCGGAACTCCGGGCTTCTTATCGACACCTAAAGTATGGCGGATCGATTTATTACAGTCAAGATGTGTTCAGTTTGAGAAAGAAAAATATCACGCCGCGTTTTTCGACCACCGATTCTTCAAGAAATTAGGATGAAAACGGATCATCGAACGTCATAAGATTTACGCCGAATCACCACGCCGCGTCGACGGCGGCGACCTGTTGACGGATCGTGGGTTACGCTGAGGTGCGGTCGACGCATCGCTTCCGCAAGTGGTGTCCGATCGGGGGTGCTTCCGAGCGACGTAACCCGACGAAGTCCGAAGCCCCGCACCGTCCCGTCCGGAGAGTTGTTTCATGATCGTTACCGAAATTTTCAGGCGTACCCTTCTGGCCCTCCCGCTCGTCGCGGGGGTGCTCACGGCTCAAGGCAACGAATGGATCGTCGATGCGGCGAACGGCGCCGGTGCGTCGTTCACCTCGCTTTCCGCGGCGATCGCGGCGGCCGCTCCCGGCGACCGTATCTTCGTTCGAGCCGGCGTCTACGTGGAAAACGTCGTCGTCGACAAGGGTGTCACGATCGTGGGATGGAACGCGACGTCGTACCCGATGTCCATTCCGTCCCAGCCCATCGCGAACAAGCTCGTCGGAACGTTGACGGTCACGAACATCCCCGCGACCGAAACGGCCGTCGTCTCCGGCCTCGTCATCGAGCGCCCGACCACCGCCGGCGGTCTCTCCGCGGGTATCGCGAGTTGCTCCGGTCCCGTCGCCTTCGACCGCATGTACTTCTCGAACGGCGGAGTGGCGGTCCTCAACTCCACCGACGTCCACCTCCAGAACGTCCGCATTCGTCACAACGCGGCGGCCGTGCCTCCGACGTCGGGCTTGCTCGTCTCGGCATCGTGGGTGCAGGCGAACGATTTGGACGCCACCGCCACGAATCTCGGCGTCGAGCCCAACTTCTACGCCCAAGCCGCTCCGGCGGTGGAAGTGATCCAAAACTCCATCGTTTGCCTGTCCCGCCCCCGACTGATCGGCGGCACGGGCGGCGGACCGTGGATCACGTCGAATTCCACGCCCGCCGGTGGGCACGCCGTGAAGGCGACGAACGCCTCGATCGTCTCGATCGTCGACGACGGGGCGTCCGGTTCCTACCTCATCGGTGGACGCGGCGGCTCCCGCGGAGTCGGCTCCTCGACGGCGATCCCGTCGGGCCAAGGCGCCCTCGCTCTCGATGCCGACATCAACTCGTCGATCGTGAACAAGGGCGGGATCGTGCCCCAAGCCGGCGCCGCGGGCGCCAACTTCGCCGGTGGACCGGTGCCGGGAAACTCGTTCTCGACCAATGCGGGCATCATCTTCGCGCCGCCGGAGACCCCCGCGCTGACGTCGATCTTCGGAACCACGGTGGCGGGCGGCGGCGTTCTCTCGGTGCTGCGCTCGGCGAGTCCGGGGCTTCCGGTCGCGGTCGGTATCGGTACCGAACTACAACTGACCACGTATCTCCCCTCGGTGCAGTTCCTGTCGTCGAATCCCTCGAAGGCGCTCTTCGCGATGACCGGATTCGCCGGGCAGGATCGCTTCTTCCCGTTGGCGATCCCCATGCCGCCGAACACGCTTTCCGGTGTCCGCGGCTACTACTTCGTCTTCCAGGGTGCCGACGACCTCTATACGAATCTCTACCTCACGAATTCGACGCTGCTCGTCCTTCCCTACTGATCGACGAAGCTCGCGCCGACGGGTTCCGTGCCTTCAGGGACGGAACCCGTCGTGCATTCAGCCGTGGATCCGCGGCGCGCAGGGGAGTGCTTCCACGATGACCGCTTCCGCATCGAGGAGCATGTCCTTGCGTCGCGCGACGGCATCGGCACCCGCGATGCCTTGAGCCAATCCGACGAACAACGCGTGATGCCCCGCTTCGCATACCGCGAATTCGGACCAAAGATCGCGCAACGCGTCGTCCACCGGGGCATCGGCGAGAAGTTCGAAGCGTTCGCACGACCGTGCCTCGACGATCGACGACACGAGAAGAAGATCCACGAGACGCTGCGGTTCGTCGGAGGCGACGTGCGCCCGAAGGGCCTTCGCATACGGATCCGCGCCGTGCGGTTCGGGATGCACGCCGCGTCGCCGCAATTCGACCGCCACTTGTTCGTAGTGGGCGATCTCTTGCCGCGCCAACGCGAGCATCGCGTCGGCGACGGCGGGAAAAGCGGCGTAACGCGCCGCCATCATGAGCGCCGTCGTCGCCGCCTTCATCTCGCAGTGCGCATGATCCACGAGCGCCGCGACGGGATCGGCGACGACCGCCTCCACCCACGTCCGCGACGTCGGCACACGCAGCCCGAAGCGCCCCCTCGGATCAACGTCGGGCATGCGCCTCGATCACGTGGGCGACGCACGCGGTCAGGCGACGCGCCGTGGCGATTTCGAGAAACTCGTTCGGACCATGCGCGTTCGAGTGCGGGCCGAGGACGCCGGTGATGAGGAACTGGGCCTTCGGGAATTTCTTGCCGAGCATGCCCATGAACGGAATGGAACCGCCCTCCCCCATGCACACGGACGGCTGTCCGAAGTACTCGCGGGATGCGGCGTCCACCGCCTGTTCGAGCCACGGAGCGAACGCGGGAGCGTTCCATCCCGATCCGGACTTCTCGGGGTTGAAGGTCACCTTCGCGCCGTAGGGCGGATCCGCCTCGAGCAACTTCTTCAAGGCTTCGGCGCATGCGTCCGCGTCCGCCGTCGGCGGAACGCGCAACGACAACTTGAAGGCGGTCTTCGGACGCAACACGTTGCCCGCCGAAGACAGCGGCGGAAGTCCATCGACGCCGGTAACCGCCAACGACGGACGCCACGTCCGATTCAGCATGAGTTCGACCGGGTCGTCGGTGACGGGGCGAACACCCGCGTGCAACGGAAGTTTGCCCGCGATGGTGTCGCCGAGCACCTCCGCCGTGAGACCCACCTGACGGATACGATCCGTCGGAATGCGGACGTGGAAGTCCTTCGGGATGATGGTGCCGGTATCCGAATCTTCGAGACGCTCGAGCAAGCGGCGCAACACGCGGAACGACGACGCGACGAGACCGCCGCCGTCGCCGGAGTGGATGCCTTCGCGAAGCAGCTCGACCGTGAGATCGCCCGCGACGAGGCCGCGCAGCGACGTCGTGATCCAGAGGCGCTCGTAGTCGCCGCATCCCGAGTCGAGACATACGACCAATTCGGGCGACCCGATTCGGGCGGCGAGATGATCGATGTACGCGGGGAGATCGTAGGACCCCGATTCCTCGCAGCATTCGATGACCATCACGAGGCGTGCATGACGGATGCCCTGATCCTTCAGCGCCTTCGCCGCCGCGACGGACGCGAAGACCGCGTAACCGTCGTCCGCGCCGCCGCGACCGTAGAGCTTGCCGTCACGGATGACCGGAGTGAAGGGATCGAGACCTTCGGCCCACGGCAGCATCGGCGGCTGCTTGTCGAGGTGCCCATAGAGGAGCACCGTGCCGGGCGCATCGCCGGGAATCTCGATGAACAGCACCGGCGTCCGACCGGACATGCGCACGACTTCGTGCTTCAGTCCCGGAATCCCCTGTTCTCCGACCCACTTCGCGGCGAGATCCACCGCTCGATCCATGTGGCCGTTCTCGACCCATTTCTTGTCGAAGTAAGGCGAGAGATTCGGAATGCGAATGTAGTCGCAGAGAGTCGGAATGATGGACGCGTCGAAGAGCCCATCGACGGTGTTGCGGGTGCGTGAGGAATCCATGTGCGGATTGTACCGCCGAGGAACGCACCTAACCGCCGATCATGGGCCTCACGTCCACCACGTCCATTCCGGCCGCCAGCCCGGCTTCGATGCCGGGATCCCCGTCTTCGAAGACGAGGCACCGGGGGGCGTCCACGGCGAGCCGCCGCGCGGCCGCGAGGAACGGATCGGGATGCGGCTTGCCGCGCTCGGTGTCCTCGGCCGTGACGATGACGTCGAAATATCGGATGAGACCGGTATGCTCGAGAGTTCGAACGACCGCCCGACGAATGCCGCCGGAAACGACCGCGACCGGAACGCGTCCGTGCGCCGCGGCGAGGAGATCGACGACGGCGGGGATCGGCTTCACGGCGTGCATCCGCTCGACGAAGCGCCGTTCTTTTTCGGGGAGCAACCTGTCGACGTCGACCTCGATGCCCTGCTCGCGCCCGAGCGTCTCGAGGATCTTTCGAGTCGGAGTCCCCGCCATCGACGTGTAACGCGCGTGGGGAAACACCAAACCGAGCGGTTCGACCGTTTCACGCCACGCCTCGTAGTGGAGGCCCATCGTATCGGCCAACGTCCCGTCGCAGTCGAACAGGAGCGCCCCGTAAGCGGAGCAAAAACCGATATCGGCCGACGTATGCACCCTGGGCACGATTCAGCCCTCGCCGATCACGAGGAGCACGTCTCCCCCGTTGACGGTCTGCCGGTCCGAGACGCGCACCTCCTTCACGACGCCGGTCGACTCCGCTCGGATCTCGTTTTCCATCTTCATGGCCTCGATGATCGCGACCGGAGTTCCCTTCACGACCTTGTCGCCGACGCGAACGAGCACCTTCGAAACGAATCCGGGCATCGACGCCTTGACGACCGAAGGCTTCGCCGCTCCTCCGCCGCCCGCGACCGCGCGGGCGTTGCGTTCCTGCTCCGATTCCACCGAGACTTCCAACGTGCGTCCGCGAACGACGAGCCTCCACGGGCCGTCGTCGGGGTGACCCTGCGCCTCGACGGATTTCGCTCCGATCATCAGGGAATGAAGATCCCCCGTGGATCGGACGTCCACCACGACGGATTCACCTTGATGCGTCACTTCGTAGCGCCCGTCGTCGCGCTTTCGGACGCCGACGGCGTGATCTCCCCCGCCGATGTTCACGATGTAGTTCATCGGCCACCTCCGAAGCGGAACGCGGTTCTCCAAGCGTCCATCCCGCCCGAGCGTCCCTCGGCCGGTACGGGCTTCGCCGATTCCGCGTGCTCGTGCTTCAACACGGCGGCGGTGATCAGCGCAAGCCGCTCGGTCTCGGCATCGGGCGAAGACGCCGTCATGCGACCGAGAATGCCCGTGTCGTACGCCCCGGAGAGGAACTCCGCGTCACGAAGAATCCGAGCGAGAAACGCGAGATTCGTCCGCAGCCCGCTGATCCGCGTTTCGGCGAGTGCTTGGCGCATGCGTGCCGCCGCTTCGTCGCGGGTCGGCGCCCAAACGCACAGTTTCGCCAACATCGAATCGTAGAAGGGAGAAATCTCGAGGCCCGGAAACAGACAGGAATCGAGACGCACGTGCGGGCCGCCGGGAAGAAGCAGACCGTCGATGACGCCCGTCGACGGGAGATAGCCGGACTCCGGATCTTCCGCGCAGACGCGCACTTCGATGGCATGTCCCGACTGACGTAGGTCCTCCTGACGGAACGAAAGCGGATCCCCTGCGGCGACGCGCAATTGCTCGGCCACAAGATCGATGCCCGTCACGAGTTCGGTGATGGGGTGCTCGACCTGAAGTCGCGTGTTCATTTCCAGGAAATAGAACTCGCGTCGGGCGTCGACGAGGAACTCGACCGTTCCCGCGTTCACGTATCCCACCGCGCGCGCCGCGGCGACGGCCGCCGCACACATCCGCGCACGCAACTCCGGAGTCACGAACGGGGACGGTGATTCCTCGACGACCTTTTGGTGACGACGCTGAACGGAACACTCGCGCTCGAAGACGTGGACGATGTTGCCGTGGTGATCGCCGAACACCTGAACTTCGACGTGATGCGGACCTTCGACGAAACGTTCGAGGAACACGGTGCCGTCGCCGAAAGCTTTCTCGGCTTCGGCGCGCGCGCGTTCGAAGGCTTCGCGGAGTTCCGACGGGGTGCGAACGATGCGAATACCCTTGCCGCCGCCGCCCGCCGACGCTTTGAGCATCAACGGGAAGCCCACGCGGGTCGCCGCTTCTTCGAGCGTGTCTTCGTTGACGGCGTCTTCGCCGGGAACGACCGGAACCCCCGCCGCCTTCATGCGCAAACGCGACTGGATCTGGTCGCCCATCGCGCGAATGGCTTCCGGCGGTGGAACGATGAAGTCGAGTCCCGCGTCGCGGCATTTCGCGGCGAAATCGGCGTTTTCGGAGAGGAATCCGTAGCCCGGGTGGATCGCGTTCGCAC
>CAIWVZ010000089.1 GCA_903916245.1 uncultured Planctomycetota bacterium
CCGCGCCCAAGAAGATGCTCGCGGACGTCCCGGTGAAACCGCTCGCGCCGGACGTCGGTGCCCGCTCTCCGATCTCGAACGGCCCCATCAAGTCGGCCGACCCCGCCTCGTTCCGCATCGGCGCCACCGGATCCACCGTGAAGGCGCCCGCGTCGACGATCGCGGATGGAAAGATCTACAGAGGCCGCGACTACGGTCACGAGTACGGCCACCGCCCCAAGTCGAGCGTTTACGTCAACGAGAACATCGGCTTCGGACCGGCGTACTACGCGCCCGTGTGGTGCGGTCCTTCCTACTACGGGTGGGGCTACACCTACCGCCCGTGGTACGTGTCCCCGTACTGGGGCTGTGCTCCCGTCGTCTACCACTCCTACGCGTCGCCTTACTGGGTCGCCCCCGCGTGGTACGCCCCGGTGTGGTGCGCCCCCGCGCCCGTGGTGGTGACGCCCGTCGCCTACAACTGTTCGACGTTCGCCTACGGATACTCGTCGTTCGGCGGCTACGCGTTCTCCGGCTTCTCGTTCGCGTATTCGACGCGCCGCTACGGATTCGCATTCGGATGGACGTCGGCCCCCTGCTACTCGGTCTACACCCCCGTCTACGACCCGTTCTACCGCGCGGTATGGGTCCCGGGGTGCTGGGAAACCGTCTACGAAACCGTGTGGATCCCCGGACGCTATGAAGAGGTCATTCGCACCCCCGTCACCGAGCTGATCACCGACCCGCTCGGCAACACCTACGAAGCCGTGATCGAACCGGGCAGCGTCGACTACGAGTGGATCCCGGGTCGCACCGAGGTCGAACCTCGCAGCGTCTGGCGACCGGGCCGCTTCGACTACGTCGCGCTCTGATTCGCGGCGCTACGCCCCGTCCCCGACGACGCCCGACTCCCGCGCAGGGAGGCCGGGAGTCGCCGCTTATCGCCGTCAAACGAGTCCGACCATCATCGCGACCGACATGACGAGCAACGCGATTCCGACGAACCGCGACACCATCGACTCCTCGACCTTACGCAGGTACGCCGCGCCGACTCGAGCGCCGATCAACGCACCGACGACGGCGACCAGAATCGGAAGTCCGGGGATTTCATCGGCGTGGCGTCGCCAATCGACCGCGTAAACGCCGAGCCGCGACACGTCGATACACGCGGCGATGATCGCCCCCGTTCCGATGAACGCCTCCTTCGAAAGTCCCTGCTTCGCGAGGAACGCGGAGCGAAGCGCCCCCTGCATTCCGGAGAGGCCGCCGAAGAACCCGCTCAGGAGCCCTCCGGCGACGAGGGCTCTCGTCCCGCGCATCCGAATGCCGTCGAGGACCCGCCCGGACTCCAAGACGACCATGACGCCGAGAAGCAGGCCGACGAAACCGCGCGCGGCGGTGGGGCCGAACGTGTGCGTCCCCAAGGTCCATTCGAAAAGCCGCCCTTGATCGGGGAGTCGCGACAACACCTCGGCCCCGACCATCGCGGCAACGATCGCGGGGATTCCGAAGACGAGCACGACGCGCCGGTCGGCGAATCGACCGACGAGCACCCATTTGAACAACCCGTTGACGAAATGCACGACCGCGGTGGCGGCGACCGCTCGGTCGAGCGGCATGAAGCACGCGAACACCGGCAGCAACAACGTCCCGAGACCGAAACCGCAGAAAAAGGTCAGGAGCGAGGCGCCGAAGGCGCAGAATCCGAGAAGCAGCGTCTCCGGCATGGGAGCGACGTTACCTCCGAGGAAAAGGAGACCCCGACACCCCCATGGAGGGTGCCGGGGCTTTCACGGGCTCCGCGAGCGCCAGTTTCCGTCGGCGTCCACGATTCCCACGTCGCGTCGACCCCCCCAATCGGGGCCGCCGTCTCCGAGGCCGGAGAGCGGCGTGACGCCCCGCGAAGGGCGCGACACCGAACCGTCTCGCTTAGTGTTTCCGCCTTCGGAAATTCTTGGGGAAAGTTCCTGAGATAAATGAAACGAGAAGACGGGAGCGCCGAGCCTCGGTTTCAGCCGAGACGCTTCGAGGCCGCCGCCCAGTTCACGTTCTTCATGAACGCTTCGATGTAGTCGGCGCGCTTGAGCCCGTACTGCGTGATGAAGGCATGTTCGAACACGTCCATGATCAAAACCACCGGACAGGCCGCGAGATGGCCGCCGTCGTGTTCCGCGATCCACGTGTTGAAGAGGCGTCCCGACCAACCGTCCATCACCAAGGCCGCCCAGCCGATGCCGCGCGCCTTTCCCGTGTTCTTGAAGTCGGTTTCCCAAGCGGCGTAGGAGCCGAAATCCCTCGCGATCGCCTTCCCGAGTGCGGAGTCCGCCGCCAACGCTTCCTTGCCTCCGAGGTTC
>CAIWVZ010000090.1 GCA_903916245.1 uncultured Planctomycetota bacterium
CGCGCCGGCCGCGACGCCGGAACCCGTTCCGACCCCGAAGCCGCGGCCCGCCCCGGCGCCGAGGGCGGAAGCCGCCGCCGCTCCCGCGCCGGTCGCCGCGGTGACGACGATCGTGCCGAGTCCCGCCGCGGCCCCCGCGCCGGTCAAGGCGGCGCCGAATCCCGCGTGGGTCGGCGGCGCGCTCGCGGTCGGTTTGCTTCTCATCGTCGGTGCATGGTTCTTCGCGCCCGCCGCGCGTGCTCCGAAGGCCCCGGATCGCGCCGCGCGTCGTCAGGCCGACCCGGCCCGCGTCCTCGAAGCCGAAGCCGCCTTCGGTCGACTTTTATCCGTGGCGGAAAAAGACGGCGCCGGAAATCTCGGACCGTCGGTCGATGCATGGGCGGCGGCCTACGGCGACGTCGTCGACGCGGGCGAAGCTCCGGAACGACTCGCGCGCCTCGAGGCGGCCGACGCGAAGGTTGCGGACGCGTATTTGCGTTCGGTGAAACCGCGCATCGACGCCTTGCTCGAACTCAAGAGTTTCGACGATGCGGGGAAGGCCGTCGTCGCCGCGCTCGCGTCGCCGAAGGCGCGCGGCGACGCGCGACGCACGCTCGAAGCCCTCGGCCGTCGTGCCGAGTTCGGCAGCGGTGCTCCGATCGAAGGTCTGAAGTTGCCTCCGATCGGACTCGCGTCCCGCCCGAAGGAAAGCACGGACGACGTCGCGTCGCGGCCCGCCGAGCCCGCGACGTCGACGCCGACCACGAACGTCGCCTCGTCCGGCGACGCGGCCACCTACATCGACGACGCGACGGCCGCCATGAAGCGCACCGATTTCGCGGCCGCGGAACGCGCCTTCAATCTCGCCGCGGCCCAAGGCGGTGCCTACGAGGCGTTGCGCACGAAGGCGTCGCGCTGCCGTGCCGCCGCGAAGGCGAAGACCGCGGTCATCGCCGCGGTCGGTCTCCGTCGCGGTCCGGCGCTCAATCTCGGCGACGGACTCGAAGGTGCGGTGGTCGCGGCCGACGTCGATCGCATCGGTGTGGCGATCTCCGGAGGGACCGCCGTGTCCGTGCCGTGGGACCGCGTGACGCCGAAGGCGCTCGCGGAACTCGGACGCGGGCTCGAGTTGCCCGCGAAGGAAATTCCGAACATGGTCGCCTGGCTATTGCTCGTCGGCGAATCGGACACGGCTCTGACCATGTTGGCCCGTTGGTGCGCGGCGGACCCTTTGCGCCTCGTCGAGGCGGGGCCTCTCGTCGCGGAAGCGCGCGGCGTGCCGCTCCCCGCGGGCGGTTTCACGCTCGTCGACGGGGTGTTCCGTTCGGCGGAAGAGAAAGTCGTCGCGGCCGACGCCGAACGGCTGAAGTTGCTCCGCAGGCGATTCGTCGCGGCGGGGCCGACGGGGTGGAAGCCCGTCGCCGACGAGATGAGGGCGTTGCTGCCGGACGCGTTCGGAGAGCTCGATGCGGGGCTCAAGGAACGCGTCGCGGGTTTGCGTCCGAAATTCGAGAGCGCGCTCGGCCTGACGCCGCGCGGCAAGGAAGCCCTCCGCGGCAAACTTTACGCGGAACTCGAAGAACGACGCAAAGCGGCTCTCGCGTTGATCGAGGACGCGAAGCGCTATCCGTATCCGTATCTGCCGGGCGGTGAGCAGGCGAAGGTGCAAGGTCAAGTCGACGACCTCGTCGCGAAGGTGCGTGAACTTTGGGAGACCCCGGCGTCGTCGCACGTCTCCGTGGCGGCCGCCAAACTCCCGATGACCGCGGAATGGCGCGAGTTGCTCGGCGTCGCTCTCGAAATCGGCGCGGTGATCCCGTCTCCCGAGGACGTCCTTCTCGAGTGGGATCCGAAGATCGCTCTCAAGACGTATACGGGCGACGGCGCCGCGAAGGACCTTCTCGAGCATGCGGCCGAAGTCGCCGCGTACGACGCGACATTGACCAAAGTCATCCTCGGACCCGAGCGCGACTGCCACGAAGCGGTGAACGCCTATCGCGTCATGATGGGACGTCGCGCGGTCATGATCGACGACCGTCTCGTGCTCGCGGCCCGTGGGCACTCGGACGAAATGGCCGCCTTGAAGTACTTCGCGCACGAGTCGCCGACGAAGGAACGTCGTTCGCCGTCCGATCGCGCGCGCCTCGCGGGGTGGGGCGGCGGCGTGTCGGAGAACATCGCGGCGGGCATGGAAGGCGGTGCCGACGCGGTGCGTGGATGGATCGGGTCCTCGGGCCACCATCGCAACCTGCTCGGAGCGGGTCACACGCATCTCGGGTGCGGCGTCAACCTGCCGGCCCGGACCTGGACGCAGAACTTCGGCAAGGCGAACGCGCGGCCGAAGCGCTAGGGCGCGACCGCGCGCGAGAATCGGACGCCGACGTCCGTGCTGCGATTGCCCGGGTCGTCGCCTCCGCGGAAGGGCGCCGCCGCCTCGGTCGCGTTCGAACGCCATCCGCCGCCGCGGATCGACCGCAAATTGGTTCCCGTCGCGACGGGCGTGCGGAAGCCGTCTCCCGGACGCGGATTTCCGGGGTAGCGGTCGATGAAATCGCGACACCATTCGGCGACGTTGCCGTGGAGGTCATGGAACCCCCAAGGATTGGCGTCGAACGCGCCGACCGGCGACGATCCCGCGTAGGTGTCGAAGCCGAGTTCGGGGCGAAGGTTGGCCGCTCCTTGCAGCGTCGACGCGTCCTCGCCCGTCGACCACAGGCCCGTCGTCCCCGCGCGGCACGCGTATTCCCACTGGGATTCCGTCGGCAAAAGCAGTCCGAAGCGGTAGGCGGCGTTGTAGACTTCAAGCCACGTCGTTCCGTCGACGGGCCGGACTCCCGAGGTGTCGCCACCCCGTCCGAACGACGGATTGCGGCCGGACATCCGCGTCCACTGGGACTGCGTGAGTTCGAACTTCGCGAGAAAGTACGGTTCGAGGACGACGTCGTGCGGTGGCGTCGCGTCGGCACGCGGGTCGCCCATCGTAAAGGCCCCGCCGGGGACGAGGACGAAGATCAATCCCATGTCGTCGGTGGGCACGATGTCGCCGTCCGCGTCGAAGGCGACCGCGCGCTTGCCGCCGCGCGTCGGGACGTGCTCGAATTCCCAAAGGCCCGTTTTCGGATTTTCGCCGATGGGGACGAGCCCCGTCTGCGGCGGCAGACGGAGGCCGCCGTAGGGGGCGCTGCGTGCGATCGCTTCGCGCGCCGCGGCCCACGCGGCGACCGCGGGGCCGTCGGCACGTTCAAGTTCCAGCAAAGCCCGCGACGCCGAGAGACGCTTCAAAATGCCCCAACCCGTCGTCGGCGAGACGCCGTCCGTGAGCAGTCCGCCCCGATAGGGGTCGGTCAAGTTGTCGAGTTTCGCGACGAGAGCCGAGAGGTTGTCGTGCCACCAACGGTCCTCGCTCGACGCGAATTCCCATACGCGTTTCTCGTCCAAGAGACGTTCGAGGCGCGCGACTTCTTCGACGAGAAAATCGACTTCCTTGAGGCGTTGCGCGCGGCCTTCGGTGGAAGTGAAGCGCCGAATGGAACTCTCCATCTTCGGCACGAGAGGAACGTGATCGGCCGTCGATGCGAGAAGCGCGTCGGCGCGTCGCGCGATGGCGACGGCTTCGTCGAAACGGGCCGTTCGGAAGGCCGCCCATGCGGACGTCACCTGACGCTTCGGATGCGTTTCGATCGGCTCCGCCGCGACCGCACGTTGTGAGAGCGCCCATCCGACGGCTTCCTTGCCGAACATACTGCGCTCGAGGTCCGTGTCGACGAAACGCCATGCGAGGGCGTCGAGACGTTCGGGATCGTTCGGAATCTTCATCGAGGCGATGTCGCCTTCGACCTCGGCGGGCGTCGGCCACGGCGCAAGGCCGAGCATCCGTTCGCGCCACAGAAGTTCTTCCGCGGTCGCCTTGTAGTCGAGCCAGGCGGTCTGCGCCTTCCGTTGCTTCAGCAGGGATTCCGGGTCGACGGGGGCGGCACGTTTGCGGAGATCCGCCAATCGAGCGCGATGCACGGCGGCGGAGGGGCGCGACGCCGCTCCCGATTCGGCGGACGTGCCGTCGACGAGGGCCCGCGCATCCTTCACCCACGCTTCGAGCGCGGGGACCAACTCGGGGCCGATCGGCCACAGTTTCTCGGCGCGCAGCGCCAACGCATCGATGTCGGAAAGCGCGGACAGCGAGAATAGGGACGTATTGATCGTCTCCGCGCGGGCTTCGGCATCTCGGGCCAACCGTTCGTTCGTGCGGGCGCGGCCTTCGTTCTCCGTCGCGATCTTCGCCGACGTCGCCGCGTCGACGCGCAGCGTGTTCGTAACGGCGAGGGCCGTCGCGAGCGTCGCGAACAAAAGGAGAAGGACCGCCGCGAGGCCACGATTTCTGCGAATCCACTTCGAGGTCTCCGCGATCGTGCCGGTCGCGTGGGCTTTCACGACGCGTTGTTCGAGAAACGCGCGAAGATCGTCGGCGAACGCGGTCATGTCGGGGTACCGGGCCTCGGGGGCGGGCGCCATGGCGCGTTCCGTGATCGCGACGAGTTCCTCGGGGAGTCGCGGGACGACGGCCGACAGCGATCGCGGACCCGCTTCCGGGGGGCGATGGCGGTCCGGCGTTCGCGGCGAGTCCGATCCTCCGAACGGCGCGCTGCCGGAAAGGAGATGGTGAAGAATGGCGCCGAGGGCGAAAATGTCGGACCGGGGGGAGAGTCCGCCGAGGTCGCCTTCGGCTTGCTCGGGGGACATGTACGC
>CAIWVZ010000091.1 GCA_903916245.1 uncultured Planctomycetota bacterium
CGCGGGATGGGCCTCGGGTTGTCGATCAGTCGTGACATCATGGAGAAGCAGGGCGGGACGATTTCGGCGCGCAACCACCCCGACGGCGGAGCCGAGTTCGAAATCTCCTTCCCGGCGGCCGATCCCCATCACGGTGCCGGAGCTCCCGCGTGAATGAACACATCCTTATCGTCGACGACGACCCCGGCATGACGGAGATGTTGGCCGAAGTCCTGCGCCATCGCGGGTTCCGAACGTCGCGCGCCGCGGGGGGCGAAGATGGGATGCGCGCGGCGCGCGAACTGCGACCCGACGTGATCGTCACCGACGTGCGTATGGGAGCGGTATCCGGCATCGACCTTCTGCGCACGGTGAAGGCGGAACTCCCCGAAACCATCGTCATCCTGATGACGGCGTTCGGAACGCTCGAAAGCGCCATCGAAGCGGTTCGCGAGGGGGCCTACGACTACGTGTCGAAGCCGTTCAAGGCGCAGGAACTGCTCCTCGTCGTCGAACGCGCGCTCGAAAGTCGTCGCATCGCGGCCGAAAACCGTCAGTTGAAGACGGTGCTCCGCGAACAGTCCGGAATCACGGAGATCATCGGTCGGTCGCCGAAGATGATCGACGTCTTCAAGACGATCGCGCGGGCCGCGGACTCGACGGCGGCGGTCCTCATTCAGGGCGAAACGGGGGTCGGCAAAGAACTCGTCGCCCGCGCCGTTCACACCCACGGATCCCGAAAGACCCGTCCGTTCCTCGCGATCAACTGCGCCGCGCTCTCCGAATCGCTCCTCGAGTCCGAGTTGTTCGGCCATGAAAAAGGCGCGTTCACCGGGGCCGTGGCGAAGAAGGCGGGATTGTTCAAAGAAGCGAACGGCGGCACGGTCTTTCTCGACGAAATCGGCGATATGCCTCCGGCTTTGCAGGCGAAGGTGCTGCGGGCGCTCCAAAGCGGGGAGATCCGGCCGGTCGGCGCCAACGAGACGTTCGTGGTCGACGTCCGCATCGTCGCCGCGACGAATCGGTCGCTCCGGGAGGCCGTGAAGGACGGGCAGTTCCGCGAGGATCTTTACTACAGGCTCAACACGCTCGTGATCGCGGTCCCGCCGCTGCGGGATCGCCTCGACGACATTCCGCTCCTCGTGGATCAGTTCATCAAGGCGGCGAACATCCGGACCGGAAAGCAGGTGACCGGTATCTCCAAGGAAGCGATTGCGGCGCTTCGCGGGTACGACTGGCCGGGCAACGTCCGCGAACTCGAGCACGTCATCGACCGGGCGGTGGCGTTCGCCCGCGAGGAGGTCATCGTGCCGGATGCGCTTCCCGCTGAAATTTTCGAGCCACGCCAATCCACCCTTGAAAGTCTCGACGAGATGGAGCGTCGTCACATCCTGTACGTGCTGAGGAAGACGCAGGGGAACCGCAATCGTGCGGCGGAGATCCTCGGGATCGATCGCAAGACGCTCTATCGGAAGCTCCTGAAGTTCGGCATCGAAGGGGACGAGGGAAGCGACGGTGGCGATGCGGGTGGCGGGCGGACGAATCCCTGATTCGGGTTGTTCGGTTTTCGCGCCATTCCGTTCCTAACTCGTGAACCGATGAAGGGTTCGGCTCATGGATGGGCCGAGGCGGGGGGTGTTTCGTCCCAGGCGGTGCGGTGTTAGATGACCCGATCCCCGAGGCCCTTCCGGGCCGACGGTCAGGAAATCGACGCC
>CAIWVZ010000092.1 GCA_903916245.1 uncultured Planctomycetota bacterium
CGTCGGGCAACCGTCCGGAATGGATGATCCTCGACGTCGTTCCGGTGATTCCGCCGGAGCTGCGTCCCCTCGTGTTGCTCGAGTCGGGGAACTTCGCGTCCTCCGATTTGAACGACCTCTATCGCCGTCTCATCAATCGCAACAACCGCCTCAAGAAGTTCCTCGACCTCAACGCTCCCGAGGTCATCATCCGGAACGAGAAGCGCATGTTGCAGCAGTCGGTCGACGCGTTGTTCGACAACGGTCGCTGCAAGCGTCCGGTGCTCGGATCGAGCAACCGTCCGCTCAAGTCGCTGACCGACATGATCAAGGGCAAGCAGGGCCGCTTCCGCGAGAATCTTCTCGGTAAGCGCGTCGACTACTCGGCCCGTTCGGTCATCGTGGTCGGACCGGATCTGAAGCTCCACCAGTGCGGTCTCCCGAAGAAGATCGCTCTCGAGCTCTTCCAACCGTTCATCATCCGTCGCCTGCGCGAACTCGGCCTCGCCGACACGATCCGCTCGGCGAAGAAGATGCTCGAACGCCGCGACGAGCAGGTGTGGGACATCCTCGAGGAAGTCATCCAGAACCACCCGGTTCTTCTCAACCGCGCTCCGACGCTCCACCGCATCGGTATCCAAGCCTTCGAGCCGGTGTTGATCGAAGGCAACGCGATCCGCATCCATCCGCTAGTCTGCACCGGCTTCAACGCCGACTTCGACGGCGACCAAATGGCGGTCCACCTTCCGCTCTCGCTCGAGGCGCAGGTGGAAGCGCGCACGCTCATGTTGTCGACGAACAACATCTTCTCGCCCGCGAACGGTCGCCCGATCATGGCGCCGACGCAGGACGTGGTTCTCGGCTGCGCGTACCTGACCGCCAACGGTCCGGGCACCGTCGAAATCACGAAGAAGACCGTCGGCGGCAAGGACCACGAGTACTTGAAGTCGTACGCCTCGCCGATCGAAGTGTTCCGTGCCCACGGCGATCTCGGTCGCAACGGCCGTCGCAAGGCGCAGACGCACCAGAAGATCCGCATCCGCGTGCGCGGCGAACGCACCGTGGTGGGGGACAAGGGCGAGAAGCACGTGGTGGACGGCTGGATCGAAACCACCGTCGGCCGCGTGATCTTCGACGACATCCTTCCCAAGGGAATGCCGTTCTACAACCGCCCGATGGACAAGAAGACGCTCCAGCGCGTGATCACGGACTGCGACCGCCTCCTCGGTACGCAGGCCGTCATCAAGCTGCTCGACGATCTGAAGGCTCTCGGCTTCAAGGCGTCCACAGCGGCCGGACTTTCGTTCGGCAAGGACGACATCCTGATTCCTCACCAGAAGAAGGACATCCTCGCCCGCGCCCAGCGCGAAGTCGAGGAAGCCGAACGTCAACGCGAAGCGGGTGCGATCTCCGACAAGGAGCGCTACGACCGCGTCGTCGACACCTACACGAAGGCGAAGGACGATCTCGGGCACGTCATGATGGACGAGCTCAAGGCTTACATCCGCCCGAACGACCCCTACAAGAACCCGATCCACCTCATGGCGGATTCGGGCGCGCGTGGTTCGGTCACGCAGGTGTTGCAGCTCGCCGGTATGCGCGGCCTCATGGCCAAGCCGAACGGCGACATCATCGAGACGCCGATCAAGTCGAACTTCCGTGAAGGCTTGAACGTGCTCGAGTACTTCTCGTCGACGCACGGTGCGCGCAAGGGCTTGGCCGACACCGCGCTCAAGACCGCCGACTCGGGTTACCTCACGCGCAAGTTGGCCGACGTGACGCAGAACGTCGTCATCACGATGGGCGATTGCGGAACGTCGAACGGCGTGCAGAAGGCCGCCGTGATCGTTCAGGACAAGGTGGCGGTGCCGCTCTCGCAGCAGCTCCGCGGCCGCGTCGCCGTCGAAACCATCGAAGACGTCGTCAAGGGCGAAATCGTGGTGCGCGCGAACGAGATGATCACGGACGAAGCCGCCGCGAAGCTCGAAGTGCTCGATCTTCCGTCGGTCAAGGTTCGTACGCCGATGACGTGCGAAGCGCCGCAGGGCTTGTGCACGCGTTGCTACGGCATGGATCTCTCGCGCAAGAAGCTCGTCGAAGTCGGCACGGCGGTCGGCGTCATCGCGGCGCAATCGATCGGCGAGCCGGGCACGCAGCTCACGATGCGTACGTTCCACATCGGTGGTACGGCGACGCGTGCGGCGCAGGAACGCGAAATCGTCCTCAAGAAGGCGGGAACCGTGAAGTTCGCCGCGTCGATGCGCACGTCGCCGCCCGATGCCGAAGGTCGCGTGACCGCGCTGACCCGCAACGGCGTGATCAGCGTCGTCGACGGGCGCGGCGTCGAAGTCGAGACGTTCGCCGTGCCGCTCGGCGCGACGATGCTCGTCAAGGACGGTGAAGAAATCCCGGCGACGGACGCCAAGAAGGGCCGCAAGGCCTGCGAATGGGATCCGCACACGAGTCCGATCATCGCGAACGTCGACGGCGTGGTCCACTTCGAAGACATCGTCGAAGACGTCACGATGAAGGTCGAGCAGGACCCGGGTTCGAAGAAGCGTCGCATGCTCATCAAGGAGCAGCGCGCTTCGAAGGACTCGCTGCACCCGCAGATCCTTCTTCGCGACAAGTCCGGCAAGACGATCAGCCAGTTCCACCTCCCGGAACTCGCCGAAATCGAAGTCAAGGACGGTCAGACGATTCGCGCCGGTACGCTTCTCGCGAAGCGTCCGCGTTCGTCGGGTGGTACGCAGGACATCACGTCGGGTCTTCCGCGCGTGACGGAACTCTTCGAGAACCGTCAGCCGAAGGATCCCGCGGTGCTCGCGGAAACCGACGGCATGGTCACGGCGATCGATCGCAAGCGCAACAAGCGCACGATCGTCATCACCAACCAGCAGACGGGCGAAGTGCGCGAGCATCTCGTGCCGCAGTCGAAGTACCTGAAGGTGCACGTCGGCGACACGGTCCACTCGGGCGAAGCGCTCGTCGAAGGTCCGCTTTATCCGCAGGACGTTCTGCGGATCTCGGGCGTCGACAAGGTGCAGGAGTACCTGCTCGACGAGGTTCAAAAGGTCTACCGTGCGCAAGGCGTCGCCATCGACGACAAGCACATCGAGATCATCGTGAGCCAGATGTTGCGCAAGGTGAAGGTGGTCGAGTCCGGCGACTCGGACTTCCTCCCGGGCAATCAGGTGGATCGCGCGTTCTTCAAGCGCGAGGCGCTCCGCATCCGCGAAGCGCAGGGCAAGCCGCCCGTCGGCGAGCCGCTCCTCCTCGGCATCACCAAGGCGGCTCTCCAGTCGGACTCGTTCATCTCGGCGGCCTCCTTCCAGGAGACCACCAAGGTGCTGACGCAGGCCGCCATGGCGGGCAAGCGCGACAGCCTGATGGGTCTCAAGGAAAACGTCATCCTCGGGCACCTTATCCCGGCCGGTACGGGATTTACGGAATATCACCGAACCGTCATCAAGCACCAATTCGAAAACGGGGGCGCAGCCGGCGCCTCGGCGTCCTGATTCCCGACCGTCCCCGAGCCTCTCTTCCTTGAAGGGGGGCGGGGGGCGGGTAGCATTCTTCCCCTTACCTTCGTCCCAAGGACGAAGGTGTGTCCCGGAACCCGAAATCCATGCCTACGATCAACCAATTGGTCCGCAAGGGCCGTGAACGCGTCAAGGCCAAGAGCAAGAGCCCCGTGCTCGACGCATGCCCGCAAAAGCGCGGTGTTTGCCTCCAGGTCAAGACCATGACCCCGAAGAAGCCGAACTCGGCTCTCCGTAAGATCGCCCGCGTCCGCTTGTCGAACGGCAAGGAGACGACGGTCTACATCCCGGGCGAAGGCCACAACCTTCAAGAGCACTCGATCGTGCTCGTCCGTGGTGGCCGCGTTCGCGACCTTCCGGGTGTCCGTTACCACATCGTCCGCGGCACGCTCGACTCGGGCGGCGTCGAAGACCGCAAGCGCAGCCGCTCGAAGTACGGCGCCAAGCGTCCGAAGTGATCCAACCGCACCCGGCGAATTCCGGGGAGACTGCCGTCTTCGGACGGTGATCGAGCACGAACATGGCCAAGAAGTTCGCATCCACTGAACGATTCCTGAAGCCCGATCCGAAGTTCGGATCGCGCACCATCGCGAAGTTCGTCAACTCCGTGATGAAGCAGGGCAAGAAGACCACCGCGCGCCGCGTCGTGTACGCCGCCCTCGAGGAGGTCGCCAAGAAGCTTCCCGAGCAGAAGGCCGACGAGGTTTTCGCTCAGGCGATCAACAATCTGAAGCCGGTCGTCGAGGTGCGCTCGAAGCGCGTCGGCGGTGCCAACTATCAGGTTCCGATCGAAGTCAAGCGCAACCGCCAGCAATCGCTCGCGTTCCGCTGGATTCTCGACGTTTGCCGCGATCGTCCGGGCCGCCCGATGGCGGTGCGTCTCGCCGACGAAATCGTCGCCGCCTACAAGAACGAAGGCGCCGCGATCTCGATCCGCGAGAACACGCACAAGATGGCCGAAGCGAACAAGATGAACGCCCACCTCGCGTGGTGAGCGGTTTTCGCCGACGCCGCGACGGCGTCGGCCCGTGAAGACAAGCGGCGTCGGTGGTCCGGGTGGACTTCCGGCGCCTTCTTGCTAGTTAATGGGGCCCATTTTCGGGCCCGAGGTGCATGCGGTGAGCAAGTACGACATCACGAAGATCCGGAACATCGGAATCGTCGCCCACATCGACGCCGGCAAGACGACGGTTTCCGAACGTATTCTTTTCTACACCGGCAAGGAACACCGCATCGGCGAAGTCCACGAAGGCTCCGCGACGATGGACTTCCTTCAGGACGAGCAGGAACGCGGCATCACGATCCAGTCGGCGGCCACGAGCTGCACCTGGCGCGACATCACGATCAACCTGATCGACACCCCGGGCCACGTGGACTTCACCGCCGAAGTCGAACGCTCGCTCCGCGTGCTCGACGGTGCGGTCGGCGTCTTCTGCGCGGTCGCCGGCGTGCAGCCGCAGTCGATGACCGTGTGGCGTCAGGCGAACAAGTACAACGTGCCGCGCCTCGCGTTCATCAACAAGATGGACCGCACGGGTGCGGACTTCTTCAAGGCGATCAAGTCCATGAAGGACAAGCTCGGCGCCAATCCGGTGCCGGTCATCGTCCCGATGGGCGCCGAGAAGGACTTCGAAGGCATCATCGACCTCTGCAAGATGCAGGCGATCCGCTACGACGAAGAGTCGCAGGGCATGCGCTTCGTCCTCGAAGAGATCCCGGACAAGTACAAGGACCTCGCCCGCGAGTGGCGCGAAAAGCTCGAGGAAAAGGTCGCGGAATCGTCCGACCATCTCACCGAGAAGTTCTTGAACGGTGAACAGATCACGTTCGACGACCTCGTCCGCGGCATCCGCGAAGCGACGTGCGCCTCGAAGATCACTCCGGTGTTCTGCGGTACCGCGTTGCGCAACAAGGGCGTCCAGCGTCTGCTCGACGGCGTGCGCGCGTTCCTTCCGTCGCCCGTCGACAAGCCGATCGTCACCGCGACGAATCCCCGCACCGACGAGGTCTACGAACTCGCCAACGATCCGGCGAAGCCGCCGTGCGCGCTCGTCTTCAAGACCGTCGCCGACAAGCACGGCGATCTCACCTTCCTTCGCGTCTACCAAGGCACGATCCAACCCGGTATGCAGCTCATCAACGCCCGCACGGGCAAGGTCGAGCGCATCGCCCACCTCTATCTCATGCACGCGAACTCGCGTCAGGCGATCGAGGAAGCGAAGGCCGGTCAGATCTGCGCGGCGGTCGGTATCCGCAGCTCCTTCACGGGCGACACCGTCTGTTTGAAGGAATCGCCGATGCAGTTGCCCGCGCCGACGTTCCCGCCGACGGTCATTTCGATGGCCATCGAGACGAAGAACTCGGACGACAAGGAGAAACTCGGCGAAATCCTCGCGCGCTTCATGCGCGAAGACCCGACGTTCAAGTACTCGGTCGACTCCGAGACGGGCCAGCTCATCATCTACGGAATGGGCGAACTCCACCTCGAAATCCTGACGACGCGCATCACCCGCGACTTCGGCGTTCCGGCGAACGTCGGCCGTCCGCGTGTCGCCTATCGTCAAACGATCCAGAAGCCGTCAGGCCGCATCGATCTCAAGTACGCGAAGCAGTCGGGCGGTCGCGGACAGTTCGCTCAGGTTCGTATCGAGATGGAACCGAATCCCGGCAAGGGCTTCGAATTCTCGAACGAAATCACGGGCGGCGCGATTCCGAAGGAATACATTTCTCCGATCGAGGCGGGTTGCCGTCAGGCCGCGGAAAGCGGCTGCGGCTCCGGGTATCCGGTCATCGACACGAAGGTTCGCCTCGTGGACGGCAAGTACCACGATGTCGACTCGAGTGAAATGGCCTTCCAGATCGCCGGGTCGATGGCGTTCCAGGACGCCGCGAAGGCCGCCGGCCTGCAGATGCTCGAGCCCATCATGAGCGTCGTCGTCTACGTTCCGGCGGAATTCCTTTCGCCGATCATCGGCGACCTCAACAAGCGTCGTGCCACCATCGGCGAACTCAACACGTCGAAGGAGCCGAACGAAGTGCACGCGTCGACGCCGCTGGCGGAACTCTTCGGCTACACGACGGTCCTCCGTTCGCTGTCGCAGGGCCGCGCGTCCTGCGAAATGGAACCGTTCGAGTACCAGCCGGTTCCGGGCAACATCAAGATCGACCAGAAGTGACCGATCGCGGCCTTCGGGCCGCCGCCCCGACGACGCCTCCCTCTTTCGAGGGGGGCGTCGTCGTTTCTCGAGGGGCGGGGGAGGCCGAACGAGGCCCGTTACCCCTCGAAATCGGGGCCTGTCAAGATCGGTGCGGACTTTTTTCACCCCCCGCCCTTGAAGGGGGCCCGGGGCTTGCCATACTGCCCGTCCCTCATGGGGGTAGCGAGCTGATCGCGACCCCGTGGCAATCCGGTGCCGCCGGTCTTTTCCGGCGGCCTTTGGTTGACGGACCCTCGGGTTCGAAGGCGGTCTCCGGACGGCGCAAGCCCGGGGGAGACTGTCCCAAAGTCACCGGCAAGGCTCGGGCAACGGCCGAATCTCGGCCTTTTCCCTCCTTCGTGCCCCGGCGTGTCGGCACGTTTCCCCGGTGCGGTTTCGCAGGTTCGCCCTGCGGAGAAGTCGCGGCGGGTGCCCGGCTTCAAGGAGATGGTCAATGTCGGATATGCGCATCAAGATCCGCCTTGAGTCCTACGACCACGAGGCCCTCGACAGCTCCGCCCAGGAGATCGTCGACGTGGCCAAGCGGACCGAGGCCAAGGTGACCGGACCGGTGCCGCTCCCCACCCGTGTGGAGCGTTTCACGGTTCTTCGCAGCCCTCACGTGGACAAGAAGTCCCGCGAGCAGTTCGAGGTCCGCACGCACAAGCGGATCATTTTCCTCAGTCAGCCTACTAAGCGGACGGTCGACCTGCTTTCGCAGCTCAACCTCCCCGCCGGGGTGAACATCGCCATCAAGGCGTGAGGAAAGGCCGGAACCGGGGCGAACCCCGGGCCGGGATCCCGCGGAACGTCTCCTGCGGTGACCGGCGCTCCGGATAGGAACGACAGGAACGGATTCAAGAGGTTGTCATGGGACACTTCATCCTCGGCCGCAAAGGCCGCATGATCCAGGTCTTCAACGAAGCCGGCCAAGCGGTGCCGGTGACCATCGTCGAAGCCGGGCCTTGCACGGTGACTCAGGTCAAGTCGGCGAAGGGGCCGGACGGCTACAACGCCATCCAACTCGCGCTCGACCCCGTCAAGGAAAAGTCCATCTCGAAGCCCGAGCTGGGCCATTTCAAGAAGAACGGCGTCGCCGCCCATCGCGTCATCCGCGAATGGCGTCTCGAGACCGAACCCTCCCAGAAGGCCGGTGAGGTCATCAGCTGCACCGTCTTCAAGGCCGGCGATCTCGTCGACGCGATTGGTTGGCTCAAGGGTCGTGGAACGGCGGGCGTCATGAAGCGTCACGGCTTCGGCGGTCGTCCGGGGATCTCGTTGAGGAACTCTCTGTGGCGAGTCTTTTTCCTGAGCTCCTGTCCAGAGCGCATCTGCTGCTCGAATCTATCAAGAGTTCTAGCCTCCTTTTTGCTACTAGAGTACACTTTGGCTCTTTTATAGAAATCTCTGTCAACCAATTAACGTTCGTAAAGATAATCTC
>CAIWVZ010000093.1 GCA_903916245.1 uncultured Planctomycetota bacterium
CCGTCGCGGGGATCCCCTGAGCGCGCAACGCGGCGGCGGCCGCCGCGAGATCCCGCGTGTGCCGCGTGACAACGGCGATCGCCGGGGCTTTCATCCCACCCGCCATCCACTGCTTCACGATCCGCGAAGCCGCCGAAAACTGATCGAGGAATTCGGGCACCGCGACCCGTTCGATCACGTCGACGTCGGCGATCGGCGCCGGTGCGCCGTCCTCTTCGGCCCGATGCATCGCGTCGACGAAGGCCGCCAACGCGGGATCGACGCGCTTCGCTCCGACGAGTTCGAGGCTTCGGCCCGCGACTTCGAGTCCGGCTTCGCGCATCGGAAATCCCAACGGGTGAGGCCGCGACGATTCGTCGAGAAGAAGCATGACGCGGTCGCCCGGTTGCGCCAGGGCGCGACCGAGAAGCAGCGACGCGCGGGAGAGGAACTGACCGTCGTCGATCACGACGAGGTCGTACCCGGGTTGGGCTCCCCCGTCGAGCGCCTTCATGCCGCGGATCGGAAGGTCTTCGGCGTCGACGTACCCCGCGGCGTCGAGACGCTTTTGGTATTCGAGATAGACGTCGTGCAACGTTTCGCGATCGCGGACGTCGAGGGGACGGAAGCGCCCTCCGCGTTCGACGTCGAGATACGTACGGCGGTCGCCGAGGGCGCGTCCCTTCACGACCTGCGCGATCTCGTCCGCGATGAAGGTGGGCGAACGTTCGAGGGCGGCGCGGGCGCCGCGACGACGCACGACTTCGATCGCGTCGAGGAGAAAGCCCTCGCGAAACATGTCGGGCACGGGACGCGCGGGAATGTCCGCGGCGGCGAGCAACGATCGGCACAAACCGGCGAAGTCGGAAACGACCACCGAAGCCGTCACGTCACCGACGGCGTCGACGAGCCGACGACGGAAACAGGCGGCCGAAAGCGGACCGGCACACAGCACCAACGTGCGCTCCGGCACGAAGGACGATTGGAGGACGGACTTTTCGACCCGCGCGAGGGCGAGGGCCGTGCGACCCGACGACGGACCTCCGCGAACGAGAACCGGGCCCGCTCCCTCCATCGCGAGGGCGCGCGCCTGCCCGGCGTCGAGAGGATGGCGTGCGTCGGACATGCGGCCCGATTCTACGCCTTCCCCCATGACTCCCGCAGACGTTGCTTCGAGATCTTCCCGGATCCCGTCTTCGGCAACGCGTCGAGCGGAACGACGGCCTTCGGAACCTTCCACGACGAAAGACGTTGCCGCAGGTGATCGAGCAGTTCGTCGACGCGAAGATCGCAACCGGGACGCGGAACGACGGCGAGGACGACCTCTTCGCCCCACGTTTCCGACGGGCGTCCGAAGCACGCGGCTTCGAGCACGGCGGGATGGCTCCAGGCGGCCGCTTCGACTTCGGTCGAATACACCTTCTCGCCGCCCGTGATGATCATGTCCTTCGCGCGATCGACGATGTTGATCCAGCCGAGGCGTTCGCGCACCGCGAGATCGCCCGTCTTCAGCCATCCGTCGACGAACGCCGCTTCGGTGAGATCGGGGCGCTCCCAATAGCCGGGCGTGACGGTCGGACCACGCACCACGATTTCGCCGACTTCGACGCCGTCGCGCGCCGTTTCGGTTCCGTCGGGACGGACGACGCGGAGATCGACGCCGAGAAACGGACGGCCCGTCATGGCTCTGTAGGTGAACTGTTCGTCGGGCGAAAGCCGCAGGACGTCCGGCGTCGGCAGCGACAACGTGAGGTACGGACTCGTTTCCGTCATGCCGTAGGTGTTCACGTATTCGGCGCCGAAGACGTCCATGATGCGTCGGACGAGTGTGGGAGCGATCGGCGCTCCTCCCGATAGGATGCGACGAAGTGCGGGGAAACGTCGCCCTTCGATCGTCGGGTCCTTGACGAGGGCATTGAGCATCACGGGGACGAGATTCGTGATCGTGACGTTCGTCGACAGCGCGTCGAGGACGGGCACGGGCTCGAAACGCGGGACGCACCAATGCGTCCCACCGGCGATCGTCATCGCGAAGGTCGCCCATGCGTCCGCCAAATGGAACAGCGGTGCGATATGGCCCCACGTGTCCGACGACGACAATCCGAGTTCGGCGACCGCGGCCCGCGCATGGCTTTCGACGTTGCCGTGCGTCAACATGACGCCCTTCGCGCGCCCGGTGGTGCCGCTCGTGAAGTAGAGATGCGCGACCGTCGACGCTCCCGTCGGATGCGGGTCGTCGAGCGTCGACTTCGACCCCGCCGCGAGCGACTCCCAATCGACGAGCGCAGCTCCCTCCGGGGCTTCGCCCACGGCACCGCCGCCG
>CAIWVZ010000094.1 GCA_903916245.1 uncultured Planctomycetota bacterium
TCGGCGTCGATGGTGAGCGTCACGTCGCCGCCTTGAATCGGCGCGGTCGCGAATGCGATTTCATCCCGGAACGGAGTGTTCAATCCGTCGCGTTCTTCGAGGACTTGACCGGGACGCCCTTCGAGGACGCGGTCGAGTTGCCATTCCATTCCCGACCGACCCGCGACGCGGCCGCCGTCGCGCGGATCCGGCGATTCGGCGACCATGCCGAGCACCTGCGCGACCGCCGCGCCCCACGGGTATTCGCGGAACACGACGTCGTCGAACATGAAGCCGTTCCAATCGAGATCCTTGTCGGCTTCCGCACGGAGACGGAACGCTTCGAGCAGGCGACGGCGCGAGGTCGGACTCACGTCGCGTGCGAGGACCACTTCCTTGATCGGCTTGCCCGTCTTCGGATCACGGCTGCCGCGGACACGGGCGAGAAGATCCTTCTCGTCGAAGCGGATCTTCTCCGCCGTCAGGAATCGCGGCAGCGCGTATTCGATGTCGCGACGGACCTTGCGCATGCGATCCATCCGACGCTGTTCGGAGGCGGTGGGCGTCGTGTCCCCTCGCGCGGCGATCGCGGCTTCGATCGGCCCCGTGTCGTAGAGGGACGGATTGAAGAGAAGGCGGTGCTTCCAAGCGGAGATCGCGAGTGGACGACCGGTGCGATCGAAGATCGTTCCACGACGCGGACGCGCCTCCATCGGAACGGCGACGCGAAGCGGTCGGGTTTCGGCGGCCGCGAGTCGCGCGGTCGGCGGATTCGCCCGCGGTTCCTGACGCGCGACGGCGGCGGCTTTCGCTTCGCCGAAGGCGACGCTGAGCCAAGTCGCCCGCACCGCGACGACCCCGAAGAGGACGAGCACGGAGACCGCGATGAAGGTGCGGCCCGTCTTCGGCAGCGTGGAAACCGAGTGAAGGACGCCGTCGTTCATTGACCGGCCCCCTTCGGGAGAGCCCGCGGACGCGGGGCCACGTAGACCACGGGCATGCGCACCGACGGGACCTTCAAGGCCGCCGCGGACGCACGAAGGGTCGGCGCGGCCGTCAATACGGCGACACGCGCCGCGAGGGCGAGATTTTCGTTGCGGAGATGCGCGACTTCGTCGGCGAGACGCGCGATGCGATACCGGGCGCGTTGCGCCTCGCACTGACGGTGTACCCCGAGGAAGGCCATTCCCGCGACCATGAGGAACGAAAGAAGCGTGAACTTGAGCCTCATGCGTCGTCCTCCTCGGCGTCGTCGATGTCCCAGGATTTGCGCCGCACGGGGGGCGGCGCCTTGAGGATTCCGCGGACACAGGCGCTGCGCGCGCGGGGATTGCGGGCGACCTCCTCGTCGGAGGCCTTGAGCGGCTTCTTGTTCAGGCGTGTGCCGACACCCGCCTTGTGCAAGCCGCGCATGAATTCCTTCACGATGCGGTCTTCGCCGGAATGGAAAGCGATGACGACGAGACGCCCGCCGGGCGCGAGAACGTCGTAGGCTTCCGGAAGCGTGCGTTCGAGGAGACCGAGTTCGTCGTTGACCGCGATACGGATGGCCTGGAACACGCGCGT
The DNA here is from genome assembly GCA_903916245.1 of uncultured Planctomycetota bacterium. Lineage (GTDB taxonomy): Bacteria > Planctomycetota > CAIWVZ01 > CAIWVZ01. Next base: position 1,546 of record CAIWVZ010000094.1, read on the forward strand.
CGCCGGGTGAACGGGCGATCGCCCGCGGAGTCGGCGCGGAACCAGATCCGCGACGAAACCGGCGAGTTCGTCGGTCGTGCGGAACGGGGTGCGACGGGCACGCTCGGAGACGGCGGACGCGATGCGACGCGCGAACGGCTCGTCGCCGTACGCGCGGAACACGCGTTCCATCTCTTCGGCGGAAACGGCCGAAAGCCATTCCGACGCCGTGACCGACTGTCGCCCCATCCTCATGTCCAACGGCCCCACCTTCGAGAACGAAAACCCGCGCCGTGCGTCGTCGAGTTGCAGCGAAGAAACGCCGAGATCCATGAACACGATCGACGGCGCGCCGCACCCCGAACGCACGAGGGCGCCGCGGAGAGCCTCGGATTCCGCCTCGACGAGCACCGCACGCTCGCCGAACGGGGCCAAAGCCCTCCGCGCCACCTCGAGGATGGCCGGGTCGCGATCAATCCCGAGCAAACGTCCCTCCGGACCGGTGCGTCGGAGAAACTCCGCCGCATGCCCGCCCGCCCCCACCATCGTCTCGACGGTGAAGTCGCCGGGCGCAGGCGACGCGAGGCTCATCACCTCGGCCACCGTCACCGGTTCGTGGACCCGACCGCTCGTCACGCGACGCGCCACCAGATCCCACCCCATGTCGTCCGCGGGAAGGGATCGAGCCCCGCGGATCCGCCCTCTCGTTCCCGGCGCGATGCGCCGGTTCCGGAGTGTTCGTTTTCGTCAACCACCCTCGCCCGCGAGCAGGCGTTCGAGGTCGGCACGGACGTCGACGGAGCGCACGGCTTCCATGCGCTCGACGACCTCGGTGGCCCAAATCTCGACCCGGTCCTTCATGCCGATGAGCGTGACCGTGCGATCGATCGACGCGCGCTGAAGGAGCTTCTCGGGAATCGTGATGCGGCCCTGGGCGTCGACTCCGACGTGGCTGAAGTTGCGCAGCGTCAACGTCTTCACCTGCCGCCCCTGCGCCGAGTCCTTCGCGAGCGTCCCGAGGCGAGCGACGAACGCGTCGTACTGCGCGTTCGACATGAGCCACAGACAGTCGTCCGCCGTTCCGTCTCCACCCTTCGGAAGCACGCCGATGACCGCTTCCCACGCCTCGCCGACCCGCGGGAGACCCTCCCGAACGGGCGCCGGCAACTGGAGCCGATGACGGGCGTCCAGCGTGAGATCGTGAGGCCAAGTCGACGTGAGCATGAAGAACGACACCTACGGAGACGACGACGCGAAGGGCGGCGTCGGCACAGACACCACCAAGTTAGGGGATTTCCCCCACTGCGCCCCATTCTGCCCCTAGCCTCCCCCGTGTCAAGCAACGTCCGAAAAATATTTTTCTGTCGTAATCCAAAGTCCCGCCGACACTTGGGAACGCTCGCCACCCCGCCCACAAAACCACAATGGATAGTGGACGCGCACGCAGAACACCCCCAAGAATGGGATCCGCCGAACGCCATCCGGCCGGGAACCGAGGGCAACGGGGGCGGTCTCGGAAGGGGCTTCCGCCCACGGCGGCACCCGACGCGCCCCCGATCGCCACGGCAGGGCGGAAGCCCCCGGGTCACAATGGGGCCATGCCGCACGTCCTCGACGCCGCCTCGAACCCCGTCATCGGTCGCCACCTCCGCACGTTGCGCTGCGTCGAACGCCAGAAGGACCCCGCGGCCTTCCGCGGCGCCCTACGCGAGATCGGCCGCTTCATGGCCTACGAAATCGCGAAAACTCTCGACGTGACGCGCGTCGCGGTGAAGACGCCGCTCGGCGAAGCCTCCGAACCCGTGCTCGCGGAGACTCCCGTTCTCGTCACGGTGCTCCGGGCGTCGCTCCCCATGTGGGAAGGCATGCTCGACGTCTTCGGCGACGCACCGACGATCTTCGTCGGCGCCGCGCGGCGCGAAGGGACGCCCGCCGACGGGAGGATGGAAGTCGACACCGGATACACCGCGCTCGCACCCGTCGAAGGTCGAACGATGATCTACGTCGATCCGATGGTCGCGACGGGATCGACGATCACGACGACGCACGCGGGCATCGTGAGGAGGGCGGGAAGTCCGCGGCGCGTGATCGTCGCGGGAGCGATCGGATACGAGGAATCGGCGCGTCGACTCGAGCGCGAGATCGCACACTGCGAAACGTGGCTCGCGGCCGCGGATCGTTCATTGAACGAAAAAGGCTACATCGTTCCCGGGCTCGGCGACGCGGGAGATTTGGCCTTCGGCCCGAAACTTCACTGACGCGCGCGTCAACCCGCGGCGGCGAACGCGTCCTTCAGCGAACGCGCGTTCGGGACGCAGTTCGGAGCGAGTCGGACGGAGAGCGTGCCCCCCGACATGAGCGCGAGAGGACGCTCGCCGCGAACGGCGGGAAGAATGACCAGGCGGCGCAGACGCTCGCGCACCGTGTCGCGCCAACCGCGCTCCGCGCACACGTCGCGCAGCACGGCGGCGAGTTGCGGCACCGCGCGACTCTCGATCATCGTGATCGGATACGGCGCCCGGTCGAAGGAATCCCAGTCGACCTCGAGAAGGAGCGGCGTGCCGGAAGCTTCGGCGAGTCGACGTTCGGTGTCGGTTTCGAATGCCGCACGTTCCTTCGTGATCATCGGGGATCCTCCGTGTCCGACTCCTATCGGATTGCGGAGGAAACAAACTGAAGATCGCCCGTGCGGCGATCAATTCGTGCGGCGATCGAGATCGAAGATCCGCGAAAGATCGTCGCGGAGCGCCTCGGCGGCGTCGTCGTCGAGCCCCGGATCGGCGACCTCATGGGCTTTGTCGTCCCCCCGCGGCTTGAGCGAGAGGATCTCGCGACCGTCCTCGACGCGGCGTCCCACGATCGAAAGCAGCCGCCGACGCATGAGAAGAAGCCCGACGATCCAACGCAGGCGGAGCGACGCTTCGTCGGTGCGGCCGTCCATACGAACGAACAACTCGAGCAACGAATCGAAGTCGAGTCGACGCGGCCCCTTGGCGTCTGCGGGACGTCGTGCGGTCCAATGGGACACGGCGTCCGCGGGTACGGTGCCCGCGCAGGCGGTGCAACGATCTTCACGGACGAAGCGTTCCTCGCGAATCACGATCGCCGCGGTGAACGTCGCCCCCGGTGCGAACGGTTTCGCGCACGACACGCAGGTGTCGGCGGCCCGCAGCCCGGAACGATCCCAATCTTCGACGCTCATCGTGCCGATCCTTCCGTCCGGATCTCTCCGGCGGCGATGAGGGCGCGCCAGCGAGCCGGCTCGGCCGGAAGACGACGCCCCGCGAGAAGATTGAGCGAGCGCAGCGCCGCGGCGACCAAATCGTCGTTGCGATCGGCGAGGCCGCGATCGAGGGCGTCGACCAACGCCGGAATCGCGGAACGATCGCGGAAGACGCTCACCCAGTGGGCCGCGAATTTCGCCACGGAAGGATCCGGGTCCCGCACGCATGCGACGAGGACCGACAACGCCGTCGGATCGGCGATCTCGCCGAGACCTTCGACGGCTTCGAGACGCGTCGCGAACGGCTCGTTCGAACGGGCGATCGCGATCAGCGTATCGACGGCCACGCGCGACTTCGATTTCTTCATGACGCGTGCGAGAGACCGACGACCACGTTCCCCGTCGACGGTCGGCCACGCGACCACGCACGCACGCGCCGCATCGTCGCCCGTCGCGGCGAGGAGATCTTCCGAGAGATTGCGGACGGTCGTGTCGCCGCCACCGGAGGCGAGACCCGCCACGAGAAACGGAACGGCTTCCGCACGGCGTTCGAGGATTTCGACACGCGTCCGCATGAAGAGACGGCGGTCCTCCGCGTCGAAGGCCAAGACGTGGGCGCGGAAAAGGTTCTCCGCGAGGATGAGCGGGGCGGGCGGCCCGAGCGCGATCCAAGCGGCGCGGGCTTCGGGCCACGAAGGATCGTCCTTCAAAAACTTCACCCAACCCGCGTCGATGGTGGCTTTCCATCCGGGCGGGAGGTCCTTCGCTCCCGCGGAGGGGTCGTCCGGGGCGGGACGCGCCGTACCGTCCGCCTTCGCGGCGCGGGCCGCGGCGATCTGGTCCCACAGGGAGTTCCCGCCGGAGGAGACGGGCTTTGGACCGCCGGACGAGGAAGGCGTCGAGTCGCATCCGGCGAAGACGGTCGCGGCGAGCGCGATGAGGAGGAATCGGTGTTTCATGGAACGCCGGGGCGGGCCGTTGATTCTCCCCCGCCGGGACGTCCGGTCAAGGCGGGAAATCCGGTTTGACGCTGTCCCCCCGACATGGCAACCTCGCCCTCCCGCCGGGGCGCCGCGACGCCCGTCGGAGATCGCGCCGTGCCACCACGAGGAGACATCGGGCCATGAAGCCGTCGGACTTCGTCCATCTGCACGTCCATTCGGACTACTCGCTGCTCGACGGTACCTGCCAACTCGACCCCCTTCTCGACAAGGTGAAGGAAGCGGGCCAGGACGCGATCGCGCTCACCGATCACGGCAACCTCTTCGGCGCGGTGCACTTCGCCAAGGGCGCGAAGGACAAAGGCATCAAACCGATCTTCGGGATGGAGGCGTACATCGCTTCGGGAACGCGCTTCGATCGCACCCACAAGGACCCGACGCCGGACGGCCGACGCCGCCGCGACTACCACCACCTGACCCTTTTGGCGGCGGACAACGAGGGGCTCGCCAATCTGATGAAGTTGGCGTCCATCGCCTATCTCGAAGGCTTTTATCGAAAGCCCCGGATCGACAAGACCGTCCTGAAGGAACACGCGAAGGGGCTGATCGCACTTTCCGGATGCCTCGCGGGCGAGCTCAACGGCGTGCTTCTCGAAGGCCGCTCCGACGATGCGGAGAAACTCGTCCGCGAGTATCAGGATCTCTTCGGGTCGGATCGTTTCTTCCTCGAGGTGATGAACCACGGGATCCCGGAAGAAGATCGGGCGCGCGCCCTCATGAAGGAGCTCGCCGCCGTGACGCGTGTACCGCTCGTCGCGACGCAGGACATCCACTACCTCGAACAATCGGACTGGGAGGTTCAGGACGCGGCCCTCTGCATCGGCACGGGGTCGCGCGTCAGCGACGCCGAACGCTATCGGATGTCCGCGAAAACGCTGCACTTCCGTACCACCGAAGAAATGCTCCGCGAGTTCCCGGAGATGCCCGAAGCGGTGTCCAACACCCGCATCGTCGCGGATCTCTGCAAGGCGGAAATGAAACTCGGCGGACGTTATCTGCCCGCATTCCCCGTCAATGAAGAAACGCCGGAGGAGA
>CAIWVZ010000095.1 GCA_903916245.1 uncultured Planctomycetota bacterium
CCGTCCATGCGATCGGCGCGCCTGCGCCGGGTGGTGGCGGACATCGGATTCATCGGAAACGCCTTCACGGATTGGGCGCGTTCGGGGGACTCGGCGGTCGTCGCGAAGCTCGGAGCGGAACCCGACGTCTGGTACGGAACCGGCGCGCTTCCGAAGTCGACTTTGGTCAGAGACGGCGTCCGTTGGCCGCTCCACGACGTTCTCGTCGCGGGCGCGTCTCCGCGTGTCGATCACGTCCCGACCGATCCGTGGGGAAACGCCTACGTGATCCTTCGCGTCGATGGTTCGAGTTGGAAGATCCTCTCGGCGGGACCGGACGGCGTCCTCGAAACTTCGCCTTCCGCGATCGAAGATTACGTCGGCGACGACGTCGGCGGCCGACTCGTACGTTGACTTTCATCTAACATCGACGCGGCCCGAAAATGCGGAGGGCGCCGATCCCGCGGGATCGACGCCCTCTCGATTTCATCGGTCGAAACCGATGGAAGCGCGTCTCAGACGAGTTCCTTGAGCGCCTTGACCGGGCGGACGCGGACGGCCTTCGAGGCGGGCTTCGCCTTGAACGTCATCTGCTCGCCGGTGAACGGGTTGGTGCCGACGCGGGCCTTCGTCGCGGGCTTCTTGACGACCTTGATCTTCACGAAGCCCGGGATCTGGAGCGTGCCCTTCGACTTGAGTTCCTTCTTCGCGACGGTGGTCATCGCGGCGAGAACGTTCGCGATTTCCTTGCGCTTGAGGCCGGCGCCGGTGGCGACTTCGTTGAGGAACTGCGACTTGGTGAGCGGCTTGTCGGTCTTGGCCATTGGATCGATTCCCTCTGTATGAGTTGGCTTTCCGCGGGAAATCCGCGTCAATGCAGGGGCATTGTGGAGCCCTCCGCGCGACGCCGCAAGGGGATGCGGATCCGATTTTCCGCGGTTTTCCCCTAGGAATCGACACGTGCGCCGCCTATAAGGAAGACCGTCGCGATGTCCATCTACAACCACCCCGACCTCTATGCGGCACTCTTCCCACCCGACGCCGGACTTCCCGAGGACGTCGACGCGTGGTTCGAACGTGCCCTCGGAGGTCCGCCGACGTCCGTCGTCGAGCCCGCCTGCGGACCCGCCGACTGGCTCGTCCGTTTCGCCGCGCGCGGGGCTCGGGTGCACGGCTTCGACCTGTCGCCGAAGATGGTGGCACGTGCCCGTCGGACGCTCCGCCCCTATCGCGGTACCGCCCGCGTGGCCGACATGCGCACCGTCACCCCCCTCGGCGAGCCCTTCGACGCCGCCCTGAACCTCGGCGGCAGCGTCGGGCACCTCGCCTCGGACGCCGACGTCGGGCGTCACCTGAAGGCGATCGCCGGCCTCCTCAGGCCGGGGGGCGTGTATCTCGTCGGTCTGTGCGTGCTTTCGGGTCGAGGGCGTGACGAAACGGTCGACGTCCTCGAGGAAACCGACCCGATCGCCGTCGGAGGCGGGTTCGCGGCGGTGCGGATGGAAAGCGTGTTCCGTGATCACGACCGAGGGATCGAGCGGATACGTAACATCGTGCTTTCCAAGGGGATAAAGGGGGTCCCACCGGCCTTCGTGGACGAGTACGACCTCCGTCTTTTCCGCGTCCGAAAGCTGCGCGACATGATCCGCCGGGCCGGTTTTCGCCTCGAAACGGTCTACGATCTGACCGTGTCTCCGCGAGTGGAAATACCCCTTCGGAAAGACGTGGGAGACGTGGCGCTGATGCTTCGAAAGGTCGGGCCCGTCAGCCGTCGAACGTCCAAAAAAGCAGGTGGTCGCGCTTCTGCGGCGTCCGCATCTCGGACAAGAGCTTCGCGAGCGGCGTCCCGGCGCGGTAGTCGTACATGACGAAGACGAACCGCCCGCCGACCCATCGGTTGCCGCGCCAGCTCCCGTAGACCTCGCCGAACGCCTCGGGGGTCTTCACGTGGGGGAACAGGAAGTTGTCGAGATAGAAGGTCTCGACGTCGAACGCCTCGGCGGTGGCCACCACGTCGGCGGGGCCGACGGCCTCCCGGATGAGGCGGGCGTTGTTCACGTGCGCCGTCGTCCGGTTCTCGGCGACGGCATCGAGGGTACGCCCCACGCCGTTCCACGCGAGAAGTCCGAGCATCGCCGCCAAGGCCGGGCCGCCCACTCGAGGGCCGAGTCGGGTCCGGAGGACCGCCGTGAGGGACGCCGCGGCCAAGACGCAGAGCCCAGGTAGGGCGTGGATGATCCAAAAATCGTGGATGACCAGGTTTCTCGGGAAGGCGACCGCGTGGAGGACTCCGGGAAGAATCAGGGCCACGCCCGTCGCCTTCAGGGGGTTCAGAGATGCGGGCACGAGTCGCGGAACCGCCGCGGCCGCCGCCATGAGGAGGAGTCGAAGACTGAACCACGTCGCCGCGAATCGCCACATCGTTTTGGCGACGACCGCGTACGACGGGGCGTCGGCCGCGACCGCGTTCACGAGGTGGAGCATCTCGTGGACGAACTTCTTCGGGACGTCGAGCGACCAGACGCCTTCGTTCAGGATCCACCCGGTATGGAGTCCGAAGGTGGCGAGCGCGAGAAACGCCGCCGGAGCGAGTCGCAGCACGCGGAAGGAATCGGCCTTCTTGTTCGGTCCGAGGAGGGCGAGAAGCGCCAACGTGGGCCCCGTCCAGTAGCCCGCCCAGTCCATGAGCGCCGTCGCGTAGACGCCCAAGAACGTCGCTGTGCGTCGCCCCGCCGTCGGATGTTCCCGTTCGCGCAACCAACACCAAACGGTGACCAGCGACAGCGTGAGAACCGCGCCGTCGGCGTTCACCATCGGGCCGAAGTAGCCCGCCATGGGTGTCGCGGCGAACAGGAAGGCGGCGACACCCGCGATGATCGGATCGGATAGGCGCCGCGCGATGAGCCACAAGAACACGATCGCCGGAATCGCGAGCAGCCAGGCTCCGATACGCAGCGAGCGCTCCGAAAAGCCGAGGAGCGATACCGTCGGCAGAAGGCACAACGGGTAGGTCGACGCGTGGTGGAAGTCGTAGATGACGCGCGGCGGCTCGACCGGGACCGACTTGAGCACGCACCCGCCGCGGGTGTAATCGAGCCCGTATTTCACCCAATGCTTGACGAAGTTGCCGTGATAGAAACCGCCGTTCGCCCCGCGAAATCCGCCTTCCCAAGGCGCCCCGACGTCGACGGCGGCCGAGGCCGTGAAAAGGGCGAGCGCCGCCACGAGCAACGCGAATCCCGAGAAACGGGCGGCTGGGGAAGACGACGACATGTCGGCGCGGATCGTAGCCGTGCGGGCGTCAGCGCGCGATGGGCTGATCGACGCCGTGGAGGACGAGCACGCGGTAGCGGGGGCGGTCCTTCTTGAAGAAGTCGCGCGGGCGTTCGACCCTCAGCGGGAGCAACGTGAGTTCGCGATCGAGTCCGATCTCCGGATTCCAAAGGTGCGGTTCGTACACCGGGAATCGGACCGATACCGCAGGCTCGGCCAACGCCGAGAGTCGCCACGCCGAGACTTCACGGGCGAGTTCGCGTTCGTCGAGACGGCGACCGTCGACGACCTCGTCGCAGTTCAGGAGGTGTTCCGCGCGAATCAACTCCTCGACGGCGTCGTGGTGGCGGAATTCCGGGTACCGCGTGAGCAACGTACGGCGCAGCACCTCCGGAATCAGGTAGCGCTCGTCTTCCTTGGGGAACGCCTGAAGCAGCAAGCGACGGCGCAGGGTCGCGTAGTTCGACGGAACGAAGTCGAGCCCCCAAACTTCCTGCGAGAACGTCCGGCCGATGCGTTCGAAAAAGTCCGAAGGACGGACGCCGAGGACCTTCACCATCGTCTGCGCGAGACCCGGGAACTTTTCGTACCACTTGGCCCCGACCATGATCATGCCGCCGATGAGCGTGTCTTCCTCCGTGAATGACTTCGACCTCCACACGATGCGGAACTCGCCGTCGTGTTCGAGTCCGAATTCCTCGCGTCGACGCCAGAATCCCGTCGCGGGAAGCACCGAGAAGGGGAAGATGTAGATCGATTCCGGCTGTTTCGCGAAGACGTAGTCGACCGAACCGCGGAAACCCTCGATGCCGTCGCCCGGAATCCCGAGGATCAACTGTTGGGAGTTGGAGCGCAGGCCCCATTTGTCGAGCATCGGCAGTTTTCGGTCGAGGAACGCGCGATCCCAGTTGCGGTTCAGGTTCTCGTAGGCTTCGTCGTTCGTCGTCTGTACGCCCGTTTCGATGTAGACGTTCGCTTCCTTGAACAGCGCGCAGAGTTCGTCGTCGAGGAAATCGAGATTCGGGAAGAACGTGATGTTCATGTCGGGACGCTTGCGCGCCACGATGAAACGAAGGATCTCCTTCGCCGTCGACTTCTTGTAGCCGAACATCGAATCGAAGAACCACAGGCTCTTCACGTTCGGGAGCGCCATGATCCGCTCGAGGTCGGAGAACACGCGCTTGTCGCTGAACGCCCGACGGGTCGTGCCGCCCCAGTAGCAGTAGTTGCACCCCATGTAGCAGCCGCGGAAGGTCTCGATCGCGATCGCGTCGACGCTCGTGAAGTCGAGTTCGTCGGAATCGAGGAGCGACGGAATCAGGTCGAGATTCGCGAGGAAGTCGACCGTTCCCGTCTCGACGGTGTCCGACCCGTCCCGCCACGAGATGCCGCGAATCTCCGCGAGGGAGGATCCGATTCCGAGACGATGACGCAGGAGACGCAGGAACGTCTGCTCGCCCTCGTCGCGGACGATGACGTCGACCGGATGCTCGGCGAGGAGTTCCTTCGCGTGGACCGCGTCGGAAACGTCCGGGCCTCCCCAGACGATCCACGCGTTCGGGAGTTCGGCGCGCAGACGCCGTGTCGCTTCGTACATCCGGAAGCGGGACCAGATGTAGACCGAGAGTCCGACGACGTCCGGACGGAATTCCCGAGCCGCTTCGATCAGGCGCTCCACGTAGGCTTCCGGCGACTCGCTCACGTGGGACGTCACCGTCTTCCATTCGCAACGTTGACGAATGTCCGCATCCGTCGTCGCGAATCCTTTCAGATTCACGAGGGCGAGCGACGCGGGAGCGAAGTCCGAGTGCGAAAGGAGGATGCGCATGGTGGTTCCGGGGCGGAGAACTCCATGGCTTGTTTCGGCAGAATCGGGGCGGCGCCTCGAAACGGAGATCGCGCCGGAATCCGGTGCCGAACGGCGTGTTAGCGCCCGCGGGCGCGCGGTCCGGACACGGCGAGGTAAAGAAGCCGAAGCGTGGGGGTTTTGCGGAGATCGGAAGCGTCGAGTTTCGCGGGCAATCCGTGCGGCAACGTCCAGACGTGCCGACGATGCCCGAACGGAAACCCGTAGGCGACGGGAATGCCGAGATCGCCGAGGCGGTCCTTCAAGACCCACATGAGATCGGTCGTGTCGGTGCCTTCCGGGGCCCCGGACTTCGCGAAGTCTCCGAGGACGATGCCCGCGGCCTTGCGGAGATCCGTCGCCTGGAGGAGTTGGGTCAGCATCCGGTCGATCCGGTACGGCGGTTCCTCGACGTCTTCGATGAAGACCAACGATCCGGCGAACTTCGGCGTCCACGTCGTCCCCGCGAGGGCGCTGAGGAGCGCGAGATTTCCGCCGACGAGCGGGCCTTCGGCCACGCCTTCGCGCATCACGTGCGGCGGAGGATCCTGCGGGTTCG
>CAIWVZ010000096.1 GCA_903916245.1 uncultured Planctomycetota bacterium
GGCGCATCCTCTCCGACGTCGACCACCCCGGTTTCGTACGTGCGCTCGATTTCGGCGTCGATGCGGCGTTCGACGTGACGTGGCTCGCGATGGAGAAGGCTCCCGGTCGCAATCTCGCGGCGTGCGGAGCGATCCTGCCCGACGCGGTCGTCGACGTCGCCTACGGGTGTCTCGACGCTCTTCGCGAGTTGCACGATCGCGGATTCGTTCACCTCGACGTCAAGCCCGCCAACCTGCAATTCGATCCGTCCACGGGGCGTGTCGTCCTGCTCGATCTCGATCTCGCGGCGGGTGCGGGAGGCGTCGGACGCGGAACGCCCGCGTATGCGGCTCCGGAAGCCTATGCGGGACGCTCGGGACCCGATCGACGGGCGGATTTTTGGTCGCTCGGCGCGACGGTCGCCGAACTTCTGACGGGCGTGCCGACGACGGACCCCGCCGCCGTTCCCGCCGACGTCGCGGGGCCGTTGGCACCTTTCCTCGCGGCATGTCTCTCTCCGGATCCGATGCGGCGTCCGAGCGACGTTCGCGCGGCGACGGCGTTGCTCGGTCGGGTCCCGAAGGCGGCGGTACGACGTCGTCCGCCGTGGGTGCGTCACGGCGTGCTGCTCGATCGCGTTCTCCGCGCGTTCCCGCCGTCTACGCGGGCGGGAAGTCCGCGCCCTTCCTCCGTCGTCGCGGTGCGCGGAGGCCCAGGATCCGGAAAGAGTCGACTTTTGTCGAAGACCGCGGCGTCGCTCTCGGCGAGCGGAGTCCGGGTCCTTCGCGATCGGTACGACGGGGCTTCGGCGTCCGGCGCCACACTCGGTCCGGTGCGCCGATTGCTCGCCATGCTCGAAACCGCGGAGGATCGAAGTTCGGGATTCGACGGAATCCTCGACGGGGCGTCCGGAAAAGAACGCGACGGCATCTTCGATCGGCTCGCCGATGCGCTCCTGTCGCGGGCGTCGCGGCGACGGACGGTGGTCGTGCTCGACGACTTCGAGCGTTTCGACGCGGCGAGTCGCGACGTCTTCCAACGTCTTTTTCGCCAGTTGGCGGAAGATCCGGACGGGGCGCGACCGGGGGCGACGGTTCAGGTGCTCGTCGCGTACGACCCCGCCGGGCTCGCCGATGCCCGACAGCGCGCGTGGTTCGAGAGCGATGCCGCGCCGGGGGCCGCGACGGTCGTCCCGATCCCACCGATGTCGCGCCAGGAATCGACGTTGCTCGCGCGCGCCGCGGCTCCCGATTTCGACGACCCCGCGGCCGTCGCGACCTTGGTCGCCGAAGCGGGGGGCTGTCCGGGAGCCGTCGTCGACGGTCTGAATCTCTTGGCGCGCGGCGTCTCGCTCGCCGACGTGATCGCGGCATCGGGGCGTCTCGAAGGCCGGATCGCGGTGCTCGGCCCGCAGGCGCACGCGATCGCCGCGACGCTCGCACTCGCATCCGGTGCGGTCTCCGTGGCCGTGCTCGCCGTCCTTCACGGAGAGGCGGCCGCCGAACGCGGCGTCGCCGAGTTGGTCGCGACGGGTGAGGCCGTCCGCGTCGCCGAAGGGGTCGCTCTCGCCGACGCCGATGTCGCGGAGAGACTCGCTCGCGACGCCGATGCGGAGGCTCATGCGCGCTTGTCGCGCGCGCTCGAGGCGACGGAGGCGCCCCGCCACGACGTCCTGTTCCATCGATTGAAGGGCGGGCTCCACGAAGGCACGTTCGACAAAGTTCTCGACGAAGCGACGTCGTTGCGTCGATCGGGGCGCGAAGTCGAAGCCGTCGCGCTGCTCGAGGCCGCTCATCATTGTGTCGGCGGACCCGCGTGGTTCGTACGTGTCGCGGGTTTGTTTCTTTTCGACGTCCTTCTCGGACGCGGCGATACCGCCGAGGCGCGTCGTGTTCTCGAGTCGAGTCGTTCGTCGCATCCCGCGATCGACGTCGAGTGGATTCTTCGTCGCGCCCGACTCGCGATGCGGGAAGACGACGCGTCCACGGCGCATCGATGCCTACGCGGGCTTTTGTCCGGTAGCCGAACCCTGTCGGACCTCGACAGAACCGAAATCACGATCGAATTGGCGGGCATGTTGTTGCGCGCGGGTCGTCACGCCGAGGCCGCGATCGAGCTCGACGCACCCGGGGCGTGGGCGAAGCGACTGTTTCCCGCCGCATTCGCTCCCGGTGTGGAATCGTGGACGGCTCCCGACGCCGAACCCGATTCCGCGGAGCGTGCGGCCTTGGCGCGGTATCTCGCGTTGCTCGGAGATCTCGAACGGGCGCAGGGACGCCCGGAATCCGCGGTGGTGCGCTTGCGGGCCGCTCGGGAGGCCGCCGCGGGTTCGACGGATCCGGATCTCGTCGGCTCGATCGAACATATGCTCGGGAACGCGTCGCTCGCGTTGAACGATCTCGAAGCGGCGGAAGCGTGCTTCCGAAGGGCGTTGCCCTTGCGCCGCGAACGCTGCGATCTGCTCGGCTGGGCCGACAGCGCGAACAGTTTGGGCGTCGTCCTGCGACGTCGAGGTCGCACCGCCGAAGCGATCGAGCAATTCACCTCGAGTTTGCGCCTGCGTCGTCAGGCCGGTCAAACGTCGCGTGAAGGGGCTTCGTGGATCTCGCTCGCGAACATCCACTTCGAACGTCGTGAACTCGACGCCGCCGCGCGGCACTACGCGCGCGCACTCGTTCTGTATCGGCGTATCGGAGACATCGCGGGACAGGCGATGGTGTTGAACAATCTCGGAGCGGTCGCCTTCATGCAGGGAGCCGCGGACGAGGCGGAGAGGCACTATCGTGAATCCGAACGGCTCGATCGCAGTCTCGGCAACATCGCGGGAGCGCTCGTGCGTCGCTTCAATCTCGCGGACGTGCTTGCGACTTTCGGAAAGACGAGGGACGCCCGACGTCACGCGGAGGTTTTGAGGCGGGTCGAAACGCGCCGCGGTGCTTACACCTTGGCGGCGAAGACCGCCCTGCTCGAAGCGCGCTGCGCGCTCGTCGAACACGACGCCGAGGCCGCGCTGATGGCCGCCGCGCAGGCGATTCGCGCCCCCGGTGCGGGCGACGACGATCGTCGCGACGCTCGGCTCGTCGTCGCTCAGGCCGATTTCCTTCGTGGTCGATGGGGAGACGCCTTCGCGAAGGCGCTCGAGATCCTGAAGGGCGCGACGGAAATCGAAGTTCGTTGTGCGGCCGCCGAAGTGGTCGGGGCGGCGGCGTGTCGTACGGGCGAGGCCGCCTGCCGGGAGGCGGCGCCGCTCTTGGCGGAATCCGCTTCCGCCGCGGAACGCGCGGGGATGCACTGGGCGCGGTTTCTCGCTTCCGCCGCCGCGGGCACCGTCTATCGGGAACTCGAGGAGCCGCACCGCGCTCGCGCGGCGTTCCACGACGGGTTCGAGGCTCTCGAGCGCGTCGCGTTCGGTCTTACCGATCGGTCGACGATGGCGGCGTTGATCGCGCTGCCGTCCGTCGTGGCTTTTCGCCGCGAGGTGGCCGATCTCGGCGAGGAGGTTCGTCGGCGAAGACCGCGGGTCGACGACGAGTCGGTGTCCCGGTTCCTCGGCGGCCTCAAAGATGCGCTTTTCGAAGCGGAACGCGGCGATGTCCCGGCGCGGCGCGACCGAGGCGACGGGTTGCGGGGCGTCCTCGAAGTGGCGCGCAGTCTCGCGGAAGCCGGGAACGACGCCGAGCTCCACGTCCGCATCTGCGACGGACTCGTGCATCTGTTCAAAGCCGAGCGCGCGTTCCTCGTCATGGTCGACGAGAAGGGGCGCTTGCGCATCCCGGCCGCGCGCACCGCGGCCCAGGAGCCGATCGAGGATCCCGAGTCCCAGGTGTCGCGGAAGATCGTCGACGAGACGTTGCGCTCGGGTACGGGGCGACGATTCGACAACGCGATGTCCGACGGCACGCTCGATCCCGCCTCGTCGGTGACCACGCTCGAACTTCGTTCCGTCATGGCCGCACCGATGACGTGGGACGGCCGGATGCGCGGTTTGCTTTACGTCGATCACCGCCTCAACACGGGCCACTTTTCGGGAACGGACCTCGACATCCTCGAAGCGTTGGCCGCGCAAGCCGCCGTCGCGATGGACCGTGCCCGCCTCGAACGCGAGCGCCGTCGCAACGAGAGTTTGAAACTCGTCGGCGATCTTTCGGGCGGCGTGGCGCACGACTTCAACAACCTGCTCGCGGCGATTCTCGGACGGGCTCAGGAACTCGAAACCCGGGGGCTTCCCGCCGAGCACGCGAGCGCCGTCGCGACGATCGCGAAGGCCGCCCGCGACGGGGCCGTCGTGGTCCGTCGTCTTCAGGATTTCGCACGAATTCGACGCGATTCCGAGGCCGAAACGGTCGACGTCGGCGTGCTTCTCGCCGACGTCGTCGAATTCACGCGGACGCGTTGGGAAGGCGATGCGTTGCGCCGCGGTGTCCGGATCGTCGTCACCGTCGAATCCGTACGCGACGCGTGGGTGCGGGGCAATCCGGCTGAACTCCGCGAGGTTTTCACGAATCTCGCGTTGAACGCCGTCAAAGCGATGCCGGCGGGGGGTGAACTCGGGCTGACCGCGGTGGTCGACGGCGATACGGTCGTGGCGACGGTGTCGGATACGGGCGTCGGAATGACCGAAGACGTGCGCGAGAGAATCTTCGATCCGTGGTTCACGACGTCGACCGAAGGATCCGGTCTCGGAATGAGCGTCGTCT
This sequence comes from uncultured Planctomycetota bacterium, assembly GCA_903916245.1. Lineage (GTDB taxonomy): Bacteria > Planctomycetota > CAIWVZ01 > CAIWVZ01. The sequence continues at coordinate 4,678 of CAIWVZ010000096.1, forward strand.
GGGGCATCGTCACCCGTCACGGCGGAAGCATCACCGTCGAGAGCCGCGTCGGGGCCGGTACGCGCATGCGCGTGACGTTGCCTAAAGTCGATGCCGCACCGGTGCCGCGCGCCGAATCCGTCGCGGCACCGACGGGACTTCTCGCGGGACGACGCATCCTCGTGGTCGACGACGAGGCGTCCGTCCGACTCGTGATCGCCGACATTCTTTCCGGGTTCGGCGCCGAGGTGGATACGGCGAGCGACGGTCGCGAGGCGCTCGTTCTGTTCTCGAAGCGGCGTCACGACGTCGTGCTCACGGATCTCGGCATGTTGCCCGTGAACGGATGGGAACTCGCTACCGGAGTGCGTCGCAAGGATCCCCATGCGGGAATCGTTCTCGTGACGGGTTGGGGGACGGAGATCGATCCGCGGGAAGCGCGCCTGCGAGGGATCGACTACGTGCTGAACAAGCCCTTCGAACTCCCCGATTTGGCCGCGATCGTCGCCCGAACCGTGGAGACGGTTTCGGCGCGTCGGGAGGGGAAGGAACGTGCCGAGGTCAACTGAGCGCGTCGTTGATGATCGGCCCTTCGAACGTGCGATTTCCACGGTGTCGGGGCGAGGCGGGTCGGAGTGTCGGCAAGCAGGGGCTCCTTCGATCGAAGTAGTCGGAAAACTCCGATCGATCGAGGGGCGCAGCGTACAGACGCAAAGGCCTGTCGTCCAGTGACTTCCACGCGAAACCGACATTTTTTCCACACAGTTTTCCACGCATCGGTGGCGCGAGGGGTGGGCCTCTTGTGGGTGGTGGTTGCGGCGGCCTCCATGGGTTGTGGTGGAGCCGCTCAAGGACGCCTCGAAGCCGAGGTGTTCGAGGGGGCGCCCGCCGACGTTTCCCCTGACGCTTTGAAGACGGTCTTTCGGTTGATCCGCGCGGGCTCGGGAGTCGAGCGGGTGGAGTTGCGCCGCCGCTTGGCGATGATGGGACCGAAGGTGGTCGCGCCGCTTCGAAACGAACTCGGGAGCGGCAATCATCTGTTCGCGTGCCAGGCCGCGTTGGTGTTCGCCGCGATGCGGGCCGAAGGGACGGTGCCGTCTCTGCGAGCGGTCGTCGAGGGGCGCCTCCGGGGCGAGCCGATCTCGGCCGCGGTGGCGCTCGCGGTCCTCGGTGACGTCGCGGCCATCCCGAGCCTCGAAGCCCTTCGACGCGACGGGAAGGAAGCGCGGGCGCGCGCGGCGGCATTGATCGCGCTCGGCGCGCTCGGCTCCGACGGAGTGTCCACCGCCGTTTCCGAAGTCGCTTCGGGAGCCGCCTCGGCGGTACCCGCGTCGGTTCTTACGGCGGTCGGACTCTCGGGCGGAGACCGCCATGCGGCGCTCGCGATGCGGTGCGCGTCGGTGCCGGACGACCGCGTCCGGCGTGCGGCGGTGCTCGCACTCGCGTCGATCGGAGGTGCGGAGTCGGTTTCCGTGCTGCTCGCGCGCTGCGGCGACGAAGACCCGTCGGTGCGCAAGCATGCGGTTTTGGGTATCGCCGCGGCCGGCGACGCGTCGGCGAGAGCGGCGCTGGTGGACGTCGGCGCCCACAAGGACGGCGATCCCGGAGTGCGCAGTCGTGCCGTCGCGGTTCTCGTCGGAGCGGGGCGACTGCGCGTCGAGTCGGGACTCGCGGACCCTCACGAAGATGTCCGCGCGGCGGCGCTCGCGGGGCTTCTGCTTGCCGCGGAGCCTCCGTCGGAAGTTCCGGCGTCGGCGTTCACGGACCGCAACGAGCGCGTCCGGACGGCCGCCTGCATCGTCGCGTCCGTCACCGGAACGCCGTTGCCCAAAGGACGCATCCCGATGCTCGACGATCCCGATGCGGGCGTCCGGCTCGCCGCGGTGTTCGGCGCCGTCTACCGGAGAGGCGTGGGGATCCTTCCCGAGATGGAAGCGCTGCGTGCGGAGAAGCGGAACGATGAACTCACCGCCCTCGCCGACGAGGTGCTCGCGATGGCCGCACTCGGCGATCGGCCGCTGCGTCGTTGGGCGGGGGCGCGCCTTCAGGTGATGCTCGACGACCTCGGGGTCGCCCCGTCGTGGTGGGGGCCCGCGGCACTCCACGCCGCGACCATCGAGGCGA
>CAIWVZ010000097.1 GCA_903916245.1 uncultured Planctomycetota bacterium
CGAAGGCGATGCGTTCCATCTGCTCCGCGCGGATCTTGTCGTTCGGATCGTTGGCGAATTGTTTGAATTCCTTGATCCGTTGCTCGTCCTCCGCGGAGAGCACCGGCTTCGGCGGCGTCGTCGGCTTTTGGGCGACGAGCGGCGGGACGGTCAGGAGCGCGCAGGCGAGAGCGATCGCGAAAAGATCACGGAGCATAAGTCTTGAGCACATGTTTGCGCCACTCCTCCTGGAACTGGACCGTCGACCATCCGAGGGCCTTTTGCAGGGCCTTCTTCGTGTCTTTGTCCTTCTTCATCTCCGCGAACAGCGTCGGGAACTTCGGCCCCTGCGCCGTGATCAGGAATTCGACGAACGACCAAGCGTACGCCTTCTCCTGCACGGAGAGTTTGTCCATGTCGTGGGTGATGATCGTCGCGAAGGGCAGGTCCTTCTTCTGGGCGACGGCGGAATAGAGGCTCTTGCGCCAGTCGTTCTGCTTCCACTGATCTTTGCCGATCGCGAGTTCGCGGAAGCAGAAGGTGGTCGCTTTTTCGAAGAGTTGGAGTTCGACCCAGTGCGACATCCCTTCGTCGAGCCACGAGGGGAATTCTTGGAGGAATCCGTTGGTCGCCTGCGTGATGATGTGGGTCGCGTTGTGGACGACGTGCGGGTGGAATCCGTCGTCGACGGTCATGTCCGGCGGCATCGGTCGCGTCGTGAACTTCGCACCGCTTTGCGGCGTGCCGTAGGTGTTGAAGGCTTGGGCGTTGCGGGCGACGCCCTGTTGAGTCAGGGTCGTCCGCTTCTGTTCGGCTTCCGTCGCCACGAGGAACGCCTGGCACTTGCCGCCCGGCGAACTTTGAAGGGCGGCGCGCATGAGCGACGACACGGAGTCGAGGCGAATCGCCCATTGCAGCGACGCCTTCACGCGGTTCAGCGTGGCGTCACCGATCTTCCATTGGGGGATCGAGTAGTGAAGAACCCATTGCTCGGTTTCGACGTGGCTGAACTTCGTTCCGCACTCCTCGTCGTACTTCCGCATGCGATCGACCCACGACTTGCGCATCGTGAGTTCGTTTTCGATCTCCGCCTTGGCGATGGCGTTTTGGCACTTCGGGCAGACGACTTTTTGGATCCCGCGGCAGCACGCCTCGCCCCAAATGGCGTCGTGCTTGAAGTCCGTCTTGGCCCCGAGGACGAGGTGGTCTTTGCACTTGCGGGAGGCGCAGGCGAGCCAACCGACGCCCTTGCAGTCGATGCAGATGTTTTGGGCGACGGCGGGGACGCCGACGAGGACGAGGACCAACGCGAGGAAGTACCGCCGTGCGTACATGCGACACCTGTGGGAAGGTCGGACGGAACGAGGCCGGGGAGGCGTCTCCCCGCGCGTCCTCAGATTATACGAACGGCGACGGTTCCGGATTGCCCCGTCAGCTCGTCGCGGCGAGGACTTCCGAGACGATGCGGTCGGTCGAAAGACCCTCGGCTTCTCCCTCGAAATTGAGGATGAGGCGGTGCCGAAGGGCGGGAAGCGCCACCGCCTTTACGTCGGCGGATTCCACGTGGGCGCGCCCGGCCCGGAGAGCCCGGACCTTGGCGCAGGCGACGAGGGCTTGGGCGCCGCGCGGGGAGGCCCCGTGGCGCACGTATTTGCGGACGCCTTGGGGGGCCGCCGGATCGGACGGATGGGTGGCGAGCGTGATCTTGACGGCGAGATCGCGGACGTTCGGGGCGAGCACGACGTCGCGTACCAAGGCGCGGTAGGTGCGCAGCGTCTCCTTGGTCAGAGCCTTTTCGACACGACCGGAGGCCGTGCCGGTGGTCAGGTCGATGACCGACGCCAGTTCGGCGGCCGTCGGGAACGGCACCATCACCTTCATCAGGAAGCGATCGAGTTGGGCTTCCGGCAGGGGATACGTCCCTTCCATATCGATCGGATTCTGCGTCGCGAGCACCATGAAGGGTTCGGGCAACGGGTGCGACGTCCCCGAGACGGTCACGACCCCTTCCTGCATCGCTTCGAGCAGGGCGGATTGCGTCTTCGGCGTCGTGCGGTTGATTTCATCGGCGAGAACGAGGTTTGCGAAGAGCGGGCCGGGCGAGAATCGGAACGTGCGACCGGCCTTCGGGTCGTCGACCACGATGTTCGTGCCCGTGATGTCCGCCGGCATGAGGTCCGGCGTGAACTGGACGCGCGAGAACGATAGATCGACGGCCTCGGCGAGGGAACGCACCAACAGCGTCTTGCCGAGTCCGGGAGCGCCTTCGAGGAGGACGTGTCCACCCGCGAGGAGTGCCGTGATCACGTGATCGACCGTGTCGCGTTGCCCGACGACGGCGCGGGCGACCGCGCGTTCGAGGGCGGTGCATCCGTCGACGAAACCTTGAACTTCTCGAGCGAGGGCGGCGGCGTCAGCCATGGGGGTACTCGTTCATGGGGGCGTCGCGGTCGTCCGGTCGCACGGGGGCGACCGCGGAGACCGCGCGAAGGTGACACAGGATCCAACCGAGGCCCTTCATCGCCTCGGCGTGGTGTTCCGCGACGGGGGTGAAGGGAGTGGGGCGTGGGGCGCGGACCACGAGCCAGTCGGGAAGTGCGTTCCACGCGGCTTCGGTGATGATGCCGCGGAGGAGGAGGCCTTCCGGGCGCGCGAACCAAATATGGACCTCGATCTCGTCCTCCTGCACATGGAGCCGACGCTGGTGGTCGTCTCCGGCGAAAGCGATGAACTCGTGGGCCCACGCGATGTCGGACTTCATGACGACGATGTCTTCGGAGCGCGTCGTCGAGTCCCCGGGGAGGAAGCGCGCGTCGACGTCGACGAGCCGCAGATGCGGACGGGCCTCGGCGCGGAGATTCTCCGTGAGACGCGTGGTCAGTCGGTCGACGTTGCCGCGGACGACGAGCCGGGGCGTGGCCACGACGTGGTTGCGCAGGACGGTGTCGTGATCGGACATCGACGGGATGGTATCAGCCCGGGGGCGCGCCGCGGCTTCGCAGTGCCGCGACGAGATGGAACGAACCGGCCGTGACGACGAGTCCCTCCGGGCCTGCGTCGGTCGCGGCGCGCGTGAAACCCGCGTCGGGGGAGTCCGCGACGGACACCCCGGGATGAAGGTCCGCGAGCCGGGCGGCGACCTCCGCGGGATCCGCCGACCGGGGATGGGGCAGGGGGACCACCACGAGGCCGTCGGCGACGGCCGCGAGTGGCGCGAAGACCCGGACCGGGTCGCGTTCTCGGGTGAGTCCGACGACGATATGACGTCGGCGGGCGGGGATGGTCTTCACGATTTCCGCGAGCGCCGCGATCGATTCTTCGGTGTGGGCACCGTCCGCCAAGTGCCGTGGCGGGCCCGGGAGCCATTCGCACCTCGCCGGGATGACGAGTGCCTCGAGCGCGTCGAGCGCACGTCGGAGGTCGAAGGGGCGGCCCAAATCACGCAGCACGACCGAACAGGCGTCGAGGGCGAGGGCCGCGTTCGTCGCCGCAGGTCGGCCGCCGCGAACGGTAAATCGAATCGGTGCGCCACGATGCTCCGCGGCGACGCGGACCAACGGGCCGCGGATCGCGTCGGCGTCGAGAGCCGTCCCGACGATCCGAAGCAGCGGTTCGACCGTCGGCGACGCGCGTTGAGCCGCGATCGCGTGGAGGACGGCGCCTCCCGGATCCGTCGGAGCGGGACCGATCACCACGGGCCGTTCGGGTTTGATGATGCCGCCTTTTTCGAAGGCGATCGCATCGTGCGTATCCCCGAGGATCGCCGTGTGGTCGAGACCGATCGACGTCACGACGGCCACCGACGGCCTACACACGTTCGTGGCGTCCAGTCGGCCGCCGAGTCCCACTTCGAGCAGGTCGACGTCGACGGAGCGCCGACGCGCTTCGAGCCACGCCGCGATCGTGACGACTTCGAACCACGTCGGGTCGCCGGATCCCGCGACGGTCGCGGCTTCACGGATCGCGAGGACGTGCGTTCGAAAAACATCGGCGTCGATCGGGTGACGATCGATCGTGATCCTCTCGAGCGGCGTGTGCAGGTGGGGAGAGGTCGTCCGCATCGTGCGGACGCCGTGAGCGGCGAGGATGGCGTCGCAGGCGTGGACTACCGTACCCTTGCCTTTCGTCCCCGTGACGTGAACGACCCGTCGTCCGAGATGAGGATCGCCGAGCGCCGCGAGGATTCGGACGAGTCCGTCGAGCGAGAACGCTCCCGCACCCGACGGAGGTCGGCGTTCGAAATCCGCCAACCCGTCGAGCCATCGGTCCGCGTCGTGCGGCTGCTCGTCGGAAACCATGCGGAAAGCCTACGTCGCTCCCGAATCGGTTCCACCGTCCGCGTGCGCCGCTAAACTCGGGACATGGCGACGCGCGATCCATGGGAACCGCGGACGACGGGCGACGAAGGCCGTCGCTTGTTGCGCCTTTTCATCGCCGCACTTTTCGTCGGGTTCGCCGCGATGGCGGTCCGTCACGCCGTGCGCCGCGAAGCGCCTCGGTCCGACGTCCCCGCGTCGGAACGCGCGGCGACGGGGCCTGCGTCGCCACCCGCCGTGACCGTCGTGCCTTGGGACGTCGATACCGCGTGGTTCGATCGCCACGCCCGCGACGGGTCGGGGACCCTCGAGCCCGCGACGGGAGCGCGCCTCATGCAACGACTCCGCGAACGGGCGATCGCGAACTTCGTCCTCGATCCGCGGTGGAGCGCCCACGGCGGATTCCCCGCGCGCGATCCGAAGGAACTCGTCGACACCCCGAAGGCGTACCGGGTCGAACCGGTCGCCGTCGAAGGGGTACTCGCCGTCGCCGATCGACGTCGACTTTCGTCCTTGTTCGAGGAGGGGTCCGAATGCCCTCCCGGCGATGCCTGGATCGGTCGGGTCGTCCGCGGAGGGACCACGGTCTCGTTCGTGTGGTGCGACGACGACGGCCCGCGAGACATCTCGATCTTGATCGGGACTCGAGTACGCGTTCTCGGGGTTTTTCATCGGATCGGTGCGGGCGCGGATTCGCCGGGTCCGATCGTGTACGCCAAAGTCGTCGTCCGCGCGCCTCCCGAGGTCCCCGATCGTTGGCCGTCGGAGGTCGATTTCGCGGAACTTCGGCGGACGCCTCCCGAAGCGCCGCTCGACGACGACGCGTACGCGCGCGCCGTCGCGGTCGGAGCGGACCCGCGTCGAGCGGACGAGGCGACGGCATCCGCGGATCTCGCGTCCGCCGACGTGGCGACCTTCGTCGGTCGCCCCGTTCGTGTCGCGGGACGCGTCGTGTGGACGGCGGTCGAGTCTCTGCTCGATCGGGACGGCGTGCCCTACGCGTTCCCGGATCCGTCGCAGGCGGCGCGCTTCGGTTCGAGAAAATCGATCGTCTTCGACCGCGACGGCCGATTCGTGCTGCTCGCCGAAGATCCCGCGTCGATTCGAAAGACGGGCGACGTCGTCGATGTCGACGGCCGCCTCATGCGGGCGTTCCAGTTCGCCAACCGCGGTCGCGAGGGCGTGGGGGCGGATTCCGCTCCCGGCTATGATCCCGAACGCGACGGCATCACCACGACGCTCGTGGTCGTGCCGATGCGGCGCCCCCCGCGATGATCGAATTCCACCTCGAGACGTCCTCCCGTGCCCGCACCGCGATCCGGTGCGGCGACTTCCTTCGGGGAGACTTCGGACCCGTCCCACGAACGGTGCTGATCGTCGTCGATCGCGCGGCGGCCTCCGCGCACCGGGAACGCATCGACGCCGTGCGTGCGACGTGTCCCGCGTCCGTGATTCGTGAAGTCGACGGGGGAGAGGCGTCGAAGGCGCTCGCGTTCGTCGAATCGTTGTGGACGACGTTGGCCGAGGCGCGGATCGACCGCAACGGTGTCGTCGTGGCGGTCGGAGGCGGAGCGTTGCTCGACGCGGCGGCCTTTGCGGCCGCGACGTGGTTGCGAGGCGTCGATCTCATTCTCGTTCCCACCACGCTCACGGGTCAGGTCGACGCCGGACTCGGCGGCAAGTCCGCGGTGAACTTCGGATCTCTGAAGAATCAGGTGGGCGTGATCCGGGCTCCGTTCGCGCTTTGGGTGGATACGGGATTCCTCGCATCGCTGCCCGAAACGGAATGGGTGTCGGGGCTCGGCGAAGTCGCGAAGACCGCGCTCCTCGCCGGCGACCCGCTGTGGACGCGTACCCTGCAGGATGCCGCCGCGCTGCGCTCGCGCGACCCCGCGCGACTCTCCGCCGTCGTCGAAGCCTCTCTGCGCTTCAAAGCTTCCGTGGTTCGCGACGACCCTTTCGACGACGGTCGTCGCATGATCCTCAACGCCGGACACACGCTCGGTCACGTTCTCGAATCGGCGGCGATGCGACGCGATGTCCCGATGCCCCATGGGGTCGCGGTCTCGATCGGACTGCATCTCGAATCTCGGGTCGTTCCCGGATTCGACATCGAGGCCGTCCGCCGGATGACCGCGGCGCTCGGTTTGCCTTCCGAGCCGCCGTTCCGCGTGTCTCGCGACGAGGCGATCGACGCGCTCGCCGGCGACAAGAAGCGACGGGGCGCGTCGATCCGCGTTCCGGTCGTCGAGGCCCCCGGTGTGGTGTCGTTCCACGCGGCGTCGCCCGACGCGCTCGCCGCGGCCTTCGAGGACTGACCTTCTTTCATTCGCGCGCCCCGGCGAACCTTTCGAGGGTGGCGTCTTCGGGAAAAAACGAACGGGGCCTCAAGAGACGCGTTCGCCTTCCGAGAACGGGAGAGCAGGGGTCGCGTGCACCGTTTCCGTCGGAAACGAAGGCGACCTCGAAACACCAACTCCTTGACCGAAAGGGTGAGTTTCGTCATGGGTCTTCGCATCAACACCAACGTCGCGTCGCTTTCCGCGCAACGCAATCTGTCCAAAGCCTCCGTCTCGCTCGGCCGCAACTTCGAGCATCTGTCGACCGGCAAGCGCATCGCGCGTGCGTCCGACGACGCCGCCGGCCTCGCGATCTCGACCCGCCTCTCGGCGCAGGTTCGCAGCCTCCAGCAGGCGAGCCGCAACGCGAACGACGGCATTTCGATGGTGCAAACCGCCGAAGGTTCGCTGGGTGAAATCGCGAACGTCCTCTCCCGCGCCCGCGAACTCGCGGTGCAGTCGGCGAACGGCACCCTTTCCGCGACGGACAAGGACGGCCTCCAACAGGAGTTCGCGAATCTTCTGAATCAGGTCAACCAGATCTCGAGCTCGACGTCCTTCAACGGCATTTCGTTGCTCGACGGCTCGACGCCCTCGATCTCTTTGCAGATCGGTGCGGGTACGACCGGCGGTACGGACACCCTCACGGTGTCGTTGACGTCGTCGACGGCCACCGCGCTTTCGATCAACACCCTCGACATCGGATCGACGGGCAACGCGACGGCCGCCATCACGGCGCTCGACACCGCGATCGACACGATCTCGGCGTCCCGTTCGGCGCTCGGCGCGGTGCAAAACACTCTGTCGGGCACGATTTCCGCGATCGACAACCGCTCCGAGAACCTCGCGGGCGCCAACTCGCGCATCGTCGACGTCGACGTCGCGGCGGAAACGGCCGAGCTCACGAAGAACAACATCCTCCAGCAGGCGGCTTTGGCCGTACTCGCTCAGGCGAATCAGCAGCCGTCCTCGGCGCTGACGCTGCTCCGCAACTGATCGCGGACCGCATCCGGTCGACGAGGCTCTCCCCCTCGTCGACCGTTCCGTCCGAGGGAGTCCGTACCCGCGCGTCCGATGCTTCTTTTCGAAGTTGAAGACGGTCGCGGGATCCGTGTTTTTGGGACACGCCTCCGCGTAGCGAAACTGCTGAAAAATAAGGCGAAAACGCGTCGAGGTGTCTCAAGATCCGACACGGTCGTGCCGAAGATTGTCGGGAAGCCGAACGGCTCGACGCGCCACTCACGAGGCGCGGCGGCCACCGCCGGAAAACACGGCGGCAACCAACCACTGAGAGGTCAGAACAATGGGTCTTCGCATCAACACGAACGTCGCGTCTCTTTCCGCGCAACGCAATCTCGGCAAGGCGTCGGGTGCGCTCATGCGCAACTTCGAGCACCTGTCGACGGGCAAGCGCATCGCCCGCGCGTCCGACGACGCCGCCGGTCTCGCCATCTCCACGCGTCTCTCCGCGCAGGTCCGCAGCTTGCAGCAGTCGAGCCGCAACGCCAACGACGGCATCTCGCTCGTCCAGACGGCGGAAGGCTCGCTCGGTGAAATCGCGAACGTGCTCGTCCGCGCCCGCGAACTCGCGGTGCAGTCGGCCAACGGCACCAACTCCGGCTCGGACAAGGACAAGCTCCAGGCCGAGTTCTCGAAGTTGCTGACGCAGGTCGATCAGATCGCGAACGCGACGTCGTTCAACGGCATCTCGTTGCTCGACGGCTCCACCGCTTCGGTCACGCTGCAGATCGGCTCCGGCACGACGGCGGGCACGGACACCCTCGCGGTGTCGTTGACCGACGCGAACGCCGCGGCTCTCTCGATCAACACCCTCGACATCGGTTCGACCGGCAACGCGACGGCCGCCATCACGGCCCTCGACACCGCGATCGACACGATCTCGTCGGCCCGCTCGTCGCTCGGCGCCGTGCAGAACACCCTCGCGGGCACGATCTCCTCGATCGACAACCGCGCGGAGAATCTGTCGGCCGCCAACTCCCGCATCGTCGACGTCGACGTCGCCGCGGAGACGGCCGAGCTCACGAAGAACAACATCCTCCAGCAGGCGGCCCTCGCGGTTCTCGCGCAGGCCAACCAGCAGCCGTCTTCGGCGCTGAGCCTGCTCCGCGGCTGATTCGTCCCGAAAGGGACACGGAACGGGTCGTCGGGTCTCACCCCCGGCGGCCCGTTCCGCTTTTTGGGGGACGTTCGACGATTCTTCGGCGTCTTCTCCCGCGATGGAGACAGCGCCGGAACGATTGCATGCGCTTCTGGCACTGATGGCCGCGTCGGGGCAAACAGCCCATGCCGCCGTGGTCGGCCGTCTCGAGGCGGCGTTCGGTCCGATCGAATCGTGGTGGCGTCGTCGCACGACGGTCGTCGCGTCGGATCCGTCGTGCGCGCTGCTCACGGCTCCCGGACTCGACCGCGCGGCCGAAGACGCCCACCGCGTCTTGACGACGCTCGGTTGGCGCTCCCTCGAACCCGTCGCCGTTCCGGAACTCGCCGCGATTCCGGACCCGCCCCCGCTTCTTTTCGTTCGCGGCGCGGCGGTGCTCCCGGTCGACGCCGTTGCGATGGTCGGTGCGCGTCGTGCCTCGGCCTATGGGTTGCGGATGACGTCGGGGTTGGCCGAAGGACTCGCGGCCGAGGGTGTTCCCGTCGTGTCGGGACTTGCGCGGGGTATCGATGCCGCCGCGCATCGTGCCGCCCTGCGCGGAGGGGGCGTCACCGTCGCGGTTCTCGGATCGGGGCCCGACAAACCCTATCCCTCCGAACACGCGCGCCTCGCGGACGACATCGCGGAAACCGGGCTCCTCGTGACGGAATTCCTTCCGGGTACCCCACCCCTTCCTCACCACTTTCCGCGCCGCAACCGCATCCTCGCCGCGATGGCGCGGGTGGTCGTTTTGGTCGAGGCCCGACTCCGCTCGGGCAGTTTGTCCACGGTCAAATGGGCCGCGGATCTCGGGCGCGACGTTCTCGTGGTTCCCGGCCCCGTCGATCACGAACTCGGAGAAGGCCCCATGCAACTTCTGCGCGAAGGGGCCCACCCGGTCGCCACCGTCGACGACGTCTTGGAAGCGATGGGGCGTCTCCGTCGATCCGTCGTCTCCGTCGACGATGCACGCTCCCTCGACGCGGTTGCTCCGATCGACGAAGAAGGCCGTCGGCTCTTGGCGCTCCTCGGGGGAGAGGGGACCGACCTCGACACGCTTCTTCGGATGTCGGGGCTCCCCGTCGCGACCGTCATGGAACGGGTGCTCGAATTCGAAGTTTCCGGCGTTCTTCTCAGATCCGAGGACGGCCGAACGCTTCGGTCCGCACTCACCAAAGCGGGGCGCGGGCCATGAGCATCTTCGCGATCCAATGGATCGCACCGATGGTCACCGCCCAAAGCACGAGGTGACGCCCGGTATTGCGGATGCCGCGTTCGAGGGCCTCGCGGGCCGATTTCGATCCCGGGAGCGCCGCGATGAGTTCCGTCGCGATGAAAGGCGGAAGGAAAAGGAGCAGAGCCATCGTGACGCTCATGCCGACGCGTCCTTTCGACGGGCGACTTTCAGGCAGAGGTCGCGCAGATCGCACAAAGCGACGAGGTTGAGGAGGCTCGCGATACCCACGTAGAGGCAACCGACCTGGTAGGTCTCGCCGATGTGCTCGAGGGTGAGGTGCCGTGTGCCGAGCCAGGAGAGGAGCGTCGGACCCGCGGCGGGCGCCTGAAGGACGCCCCAAAGTGGGTGGCGATCGAAGGGGCTGACGCAGCGGAAGTCCGAGAGCAGAAGTCCCGCGACGTAGAGGATCAGCACCGGAACGGCGACGAGCAGACCGCGTCCCTTCTCACCGATGCTCATGTGGCCGAGCCCTGGAACGGCGATCCCGAGCAGGAACGGCTTGCGCACGCGCGGGTCGGCGATCGCGACCATCGCGGCGACGAGCCAAAGGCCCCACGTGGCGATCAGGATGGTGTTGATGGGTGGCATGCCGTGTCGGAAGGACGTTAGCCCGAGCGGGATGGGACGGCAACGCGTCTTCCCGGCGGGTGCCCCTCCTGATAGCGTGGCACGGTCCGGAGGCGCTTCGAGTCCGCCGGCCGTTTTTCCCATCATGCGCCATCTCACGACCGCACGTCCCCGCTACGGCGATACCGACCAAGGGGGCGTCATCCACCACCGGACGGCCATCGATTGGTTCGAAGTGGGGCGGACCGAGATGCTCCGAGACGTCGGGTTCTCGTACGCGGCGTTCGAGCGCGACTTGAAGTTGCGTCTCCCGGTCGTCGAAGCCCACGCCGAGTACAAGACCCCGGCGTTCTACGACGACGAAGTCCTCATCGAATCGTGGATTACCGACGTCGGGCGGGTGCGGTTCACCGTGCGTCACCGCATCCTCGACAAATCCACGTCCCGGCTGATCCTTACCGGTCATACCGCCCTCGCCTGCACCGATTTTTCGGGGAAGGTTCGGGCGCTTCCGCCCGAACTCTCTTCCGCGCTCGTTCCCTACGTCGAATCATCGGTTCCGTCGGGAAGGAAAACGGATCTCTCCCCGTCCACGTGACCCGGAGTTTCTTCATGCGACGATTCCCGATCCAACTCTCCGTCCTCGCCGCCGCGGCATGGCTCTCCGGCTGCGAATCGACGTCGTCCGCCACCTCGAAGCCGGCGGAGCCGGTGACCGCCCCTCCGGCGGCCGCCGCCGTCGCCTCCGTCGAGGATCCCGAGAAGCGCAACGAACGGCTCCTGCGGCTCGAGTTCTCCGGGGACCAGTGGTGGGGAGCGACGCAACGCCAGGAATGGGCGAAGGTCGCGAGCCTCGAAACCCTCATCGGCGACTACGTGATTTCGAATTTCGACGCCGTGCTTTCCGACCTGAAGCTCGGCAGCCCACGTCACCGCCGTGCCATGGCGTTCGCCCTCGGATTTTCACGTCGTACCGAATCGGTCGCGCCGCTCGCCGAAGCGTTGAAGGACACCTACTACGAAGTCGTGCTGCACGCGCTTCTCGGCCTCTACGAGTTGGCGAAGAACGGAGAGACCGTGGCGATGGTCGGAGGCAAACTCGTGCCGTCTCCGCTCGTCATCGATCCCGAATGGGTGCTGCCGCATCTTCGGCACCCGCGCGAAGAAGTGCGGTCGAACGCCGCGCTTCTCTTGTCGCGCATCGTCGGACCGACCACGCCGAAGAGTACGCTCCTCGTGATCGTCGCCGCGACCGAAGATTCCGACGCGGCGACGCGCGTCCATGCACTCGCGGCTCTCGGAGCGACGGGTGACAAGGAGGCCTTTCCGTATCTCGTGAAGGCGCTCAACGATGCGGTGGAACTCGTCCGCATCCGTGCGGCACTCTCTCTCGGTCGCGTCGGCGACAAGGATGCCGTGCCCTATCTCGTCGCCGTCTTGGCTGCCTCGAACGAGAAACTCGACGTCAAGCGCGCCGCGGCGAAATCGCTGCGCGAAATCACCGGCGAGACGATCGAATCGATCGACGCCGCCGCTTGGAAGACCGTCGCGGACAAGGTCGCTCCGGGCAAAGACGACTGAGGCGATCCGGGTTCGCTACATCATCGACGAGGGGTCCCGGTCGACGATGACCCGGACCCCTCCGCGCATCGTACGCTCGGGGCACGCGGCGATGACCGCATCGAGGTCGGCATCCACCCGCGCCCGCGCGAGCAGGTGGAATCGATGGGACCCTTGCAACAGAGGGATCGGGCACGGGGCGGGACCGAGGAGGGCGATGCGACCGTCTTTCGCTCCGGCGAGCGCGTCGAGTTGGGCCCGAAGCGCTTGTGCGGCTTCCTGCGCGGCCTCCGCATCCGGTCCCTGCGCGACGATTCTCACGAGGTAGCCCGATGGGGGATAGCCGTGCGCCGCCCGCATCGGAAGTTCGACGTCCGCGAAGCCGGGCGCATCCTGTTTCGCGGCGAATTTCATCGCGTAGTGCGCGGGCTCGAAGGTCTGGATCAGGACGTCGCCCGCGTAGTCGCCGCGTCCCGCGCGTCCGGCCACTTGGCACAAGAGTTGGAACGTCCGTTCCGCGGCGCGGAAGTCGGGGATCAGAAGCGACGTGTCCGCGTTGATCACGCCGATCAACGTGATGTTCGGTATGTCGAGACCCTTCGCGATGACTTGCGTGCCGACGAGGATGTCGATCGCCCCCGACTTCAGATCGGCGTAGATGGATTCGGCGGCGCCGCGTGCGCGCAGAGTTTCGCCGTCCATGCGTCGCACCCGTTTTCCCGGGAAGAGCATCATGGCCGCTTCGGCGACCTTCTCCGTGCCGGCGCCGTTGTAGCGCACGTCGGGAGCGGCGCAGTCGGGGCATTTCGACGGCGGCTCCGAACGCGCGTCGCAGTAGTGGCAGATGAGCGAGGACGTGCCCTGATAATAGGTCAGGTTGACGTCGCAGGCGGTGCAGCGTGCGCGCCAGCCGCATCGTTTGCAGAGCA
>CAIWVZ010000098.1 GCA_903916245.1 uncultured Planctomycetota bacterium
AGACGATCGGCGATCTCGTCGGTCGTACCGACGGCGAACTTCTCGCGTACCGCAACCTCGGCGACACCACGCTGCAGGAAATCAAGTCGGTGCTCGCGGCGAAGGGCCTCCGCCTCGGCATGATCGTTTCGTCGACGCCGCTCCCGCCGCTCGAAATCCCGCAGGACGACGACTTCGATCTCGCGGATCTCGCGGGCGATTTCCCCGGCGACGCGATGCCCGGAGTCGGATCGGTTCCGATCCCCGAAGGCATCAGCGAAGAAACGCTGAACATCAACCTGAACGAGATCGATCTTTCGATCCGTTGCCGCAAGGCGCTTCAGACCCTCAAGGTCGTCTCCGTGCGCGATCTCCTCTCGCACAGCGAAGCCGAACTCCTTTCGCTCAAGAACTTCGGACTCACGAGCCTCACCGAGCTCAAGTCCAAGTTGGCGGAATTCGGCGTCACGATCCGCTCGGGCTGATCCCTCCGAAGCACCGTGTACGAACACCTGCGCGGTCGCCTCGTCTCCCGGACCCCGGCTTCCCTCGTCGTCGAGGCGGCCGGGGTCGGTTGGTTCGTGGAGACGTCGACGCGCACGTCGGCGAAGTTTCGTCTCGGCGACGACGTGTTGGTGCTGGTGCACCATCGCCAGACGGAAGACGCGCAACGTCTCTTCGGTTTCGCCGACGCCGACGAGCGCGATCTGTTCCGTCGCCTCCTTCGCATCTCGGGCATCGGACCGTCGCACGCCCTGAATCTTCTTTCCGCCTTCGAGCCCGCGGATTTCTGGGGCATCGTGCGCGACGGCGCGGAAAAGCGGCTTTCGACGTCGAAGGGCATCGGACCGAAGATCGCACAGCGCGTGCTCACCGAACTCCGTGACGAAGCGGGTCGCCGATCGTTCCGCGCTCCCGCGGAGAAGACCGGAGTCGACACCGCTCTCCCCGCCTTCGGCATCGAATCCGACGCGGTCGCCGCGCTCACCGTACTCGGCTACGGCGAACCCGCCGCGGTGAAAGCCGTCGTCGCCGCCATGAAGAAACTCGGCTCGGATGCTTCCGTCGACGCGGTCGTACGCGAAGCGCTGAAGTCGAGCTGAATCAGCGGTTCGAGGTCGCGGGACATTCCGCGACGCAGCCTTCGGGCGTCCAACGGCCCCACGCCATCGTCGGCGTATTCCATCGAACGGCCCCCGGCCCCTTCGTTCCGAGAAGGATGACGCCGCCGACGCCGTTCGCGCGCCGCGCGAACATGTCGAAGGCCGACGCCAAGGCCGTCTCGGCGTTGCCTTCGACCAGTGAACGACACGCCTCCTTCGCGAGTTGCACACGGAGGATCGTCTCGCCGAATCCGGTGCAGGACGCCGCACCGAGCGTGTCGTCCGCGAAGAATCCGCAGCCGACGATCGGCGAATCCCCCACGCGGCCCGGAGGCTTCATCGGAGTCCCACCCGTCGAGACGGCGGCCGCCGTGTTGCCGTGCGCGTCACGGGCGACGGCACCGACGGTGCCCCTCGGAAACGGATCGCCCTCGAACACCATGCGGACGGTTTTCCGAACGCTTCGCATCGCGTCGTAACGACGTCGCTCGCGGATATGCCCCCTCGGGTCGACGACCTCGTGCCACACGGAGGTCCGTTCGGCCCACCGACGCGCACCGGCGCCGACGAGCATCGAAACTTCGGGTTCGTCGAGAAGCCGCCGCGCGATCCGCACGGGATGGCGGCACGAAGGAACCGCCGCGACCGCTCCCAATCGGAGCGTGGCGCCGTCCATCACGCCCGCATCGGTTTCGATCGTCCCGTCGGACGTCAACACCGCTCCGTCTCCGGCATCGAACGTGCCGTCCGCTTCGAGAATTTCGACGGCGGCCACGACCGCCGCGAGGGCGGTGCCGCCCTCGGCCAAGATGCGCCCCGCCGTCTCGACGGCGCGGCGACAGCCCTCCGTGTGCGCGGGACGCTCCTCGATCGGGATGTCCCACGCACCGCCGTGCACCCACACTTCGGGCGCGGCCATCAACGAACCGGTCGCGTCTCGGCGTCGTCGGGCAATTCGATGGGCTTCGGCCCGTCCGGCGAAGACGCCTTCGCGGCTTCCGGCGGCTTCAGGTCCGCGGGCTTCTTCCGCAGTTGCGACGCGGTGTAATCCGAAAGCAGGAACACCTTCGAATCGCCGCTCACGGCCGCATAGCGCGAAACCAGTCCCTTGCGCGCGGGATCTTCGGACGGCGGAGCGCGGTTGCCCACGCGCAACGTGCGAACGGTGCCGTCGTCGAAGGCGAGTTCGACGCTCGCGGAAGGCCGATCAAGCCCGTACTGCGCCAACGACGGGTCGGTTCCGGCGACGTCGTCGAAGCGCGAGAACAGCATGAGCCGGGCGATGTTCTCGACGAGGGGCGCGTGCAAGGGCGCATTCGCGTAAGGGTCGGCGGCCTTGTAGCGGCGTTCCTTGCGCGTCGCGGGTTTCGATTCCGTCGCGGCCGCATCGGACTTGGGGCCGGGCGGCGTCGGGTCGGCGGGGACCTCTTCGTCGTACGCCGAGAACCCGATGCGAATGCGATCGTACGGCGTTTCGGGACGGGACTCGGGCTGCGATTCCGCGCCCGGAACGATCGCGGGCACGTCGTCGAACTCGAGCGTCATCGTCTTCATCTTGCCGATCAAACCGGCGACGTCCTTCGGTTCGATCGTCGGGAACAACCGATTGTCGAGCCAGTAGGACGCCTTCGGATACGCGAGATGCTGCAGTTTCTTCGCGTGACTCCAGACGGTGTCGCGACCGACGACGCGCACGTAGTTGCCCGCGTCGTTGAAGGAACGATCACCCGCTTGGTCGACGCTGCCCACGACGAAATCGCCGAGGACCTTCGCGTTCGGACCGAGATAGCGGATGCGCTTGGCCTTCACCGGATCGAGACCGAACTGCGCATCCATGCGGGTGGAATCGGCCACGCGGTCCGCCTTCGATACGTCGGCGAAGACGCCCGCGAGCTCTTCGGCGCGCTGCTGATTCACGGGCGCGTCGAACTTGGCCGGAAACACCCAACCTTTGTCGGTCTTCCGCAGGAGCACCTTTTCGGTGGCGTCGGAAAGCTCGATCTCCGCCACCTCGGCGGCCACCACGTCGGCGGGCGGAGGGACATCCGCGCGCACGTTGGCCTTTCGCTCCGGAGACTCGCGGAGCATCTTCGGAATCAGGCCGACCCCGAGGAGGACCACGAGGACACCGGCCAACAGCATCAAACTCTTCGCGTTCATGTGGATGCGCCTCCCGATTCGCCTTCCGGAACCGCGGGCGCGGTCGAAACCGCGGCGGCCCGGTGCGAAGGAACGAAGGTCTGCGCCTTGCGCCAGATGAAAACCACGATGCCGAACGCGACGAGGGCGAGCGGCATCAAGGCGATGTTGTTGAAGAGAATCGACTCGCGATCCGCCTTCACGCGCGCTTCGTCGACCGAACGATCGGCGAGTCGCGGTCGGCGAATCTCGACCATTTCGGGTCCGAGAATCGACGCGTCGACCATGTTGAGCAGCATCACCGACGTGTTGACGAGGGCACGGGCTCCGCCGATCGCGCCGAGGCGCTGGCCGAGAACCTGAGGCCACACGTCGAAAGCGAAGTCCGCGTCCGCGACGACCCAAAGTTGCGGGTCGTTTCCGGGCTGCGACTCTTCGAGGCCGCGGGGCGGCTTCGGAGCGTCCGGCACCACCTCACCCGCGATCGGGACCTCCTTTTCCGCGAAGAACGATCGCAGCCGCCCCGAAGCGCGCATCACGATCGGACGGCGCGCCAAGCCTTCGCTCGGCGGCGTGACGCCGAAGGGAAGCGTGTCTTTCGCGTCCGACACCCACGCGTTGGGCGACGACGACACGAGGGTCGTCAAGTTCCCGCCCTTGTGGGTCGCCGAGAACGACGCCGATTCGACGGTGAACGGCGACGGCGCGAGGAAGCCGAGTTGGGCGATCCCCGTGAGACACAGTTCGGTCGCGTCGACCTGTCCCGTCGGCTTGCCATCCTTGTCCGACTCGATGACGTTCATGAGCGCGGGCATGTCGGAGGTGACGGGAGTCATCACGAACATCGGTACACCGCCCGGGCCGGTCACCTGCTGACGGCCGAGACGCTGCGACTGGAAGCACGCCTTGTCGAGCAGGACGCCGACGTCCGGCTTCATCCCGTAGTGCGTCAACCACGCATCGATTCCCGACGTCACCGCACGGGGCGCGAAGTTGCCCTGTTGCAGGCCCATCCCGATCGCCTGTTCGCGGTCGAAATCCAACATCGAACGCGAGTCGTGCAACACGATGACGCGACCGCCGCGCATCAGGTATTGGTCGACCTGATAGAGATCGACGTCGGCGAGATTCTCGGGCCGGAAAAGCACGAGCGCCTTCACGTCATCCGGAACCGGAACGCCGTTTTTCAGCGTCACGTCCTTCACGCGACAGTGGGTCGCCAAACGATCCCGAAGCCCCTTGAGGCCGTCCATGGCCTCCTGTTGCTGTTGGGGATTCATCGGGTTCTGCGGCGGCAGTTTCTTGTCGCTCACGATGCCGACGGAAATGTCGGGCTGCGTTACGCGAAGAATGCGCGCGGCGATGAAGCCCGGAAGAGACGCGAGAGTCCGCTCTTCCTTCAGGATGTCCTGACCGAGATCGGTCAACGGAAGGGTGGCGATCTCCTTGCCGTGGCGGAAGACCATGGTCATCCAGTAGACGCCCGCGACGGCTTCGCCGCCGCGCACGTCCTGCAACGACAAGGGCTGCAGCTTCAGGTCGGCGAGTTTCTTGAGGAGTTCCTGGTCCTGGCCGGGATCGACGAACTCCCATTCGATCTTCCCGTCGGCGAAGCGGTTCATCTCCTTCAATCGCGTCGACACCGACCGCGACAGATGGCGGAGGTAGGACGGCATCGGATCGGAGAGATAGACCGTGATGCGGCAGGTGTCGGACAGGTTCGAACAGATGCGCCCCACGGCAGGCGGCAACGTGAATCGTTGATCCTGCGTGAGGTCCGCTTCCATGCGGACGTCGGACACCGCGACGTTGAGGGCCAAGGTGATGCCGGCGACGAGGGCACCGCCGGCGACCCACGACCAAAATCGGCTACGTGAGACGTTCATGGGTTCTCCTCAGGAGGCTTTCCTGGCTTCGAGGGTGACGACGTTCAAAAACAGGAACAGGGCGGTGAACGACGCGAAATACACGAGATCGCGCACGTCGAGCACCCCGCGGGCCATGCTCTCGAAACGCACCGTGAACGACACCTGTCGAGCGATGTCCGCGAACCAATCGGCGGACTGGATCAAAAACGCGCTCGTCCCGAGCAGCACCAACATGCCGCACGTGAACAGGGCGACGATGAACGCGGTGACTTGTTCGCGGCACAAGGCGCCGGCGAAGAGACCCACCGCGAGGAACGCGCCGCCGAGCAGAAGCGACGCCGCGTACGATCCCCACACGGGGCCCCAGTCGAGGCCGTTCGCGGTACGCGCGTAGGAATCGACCGTGAGCGGCGTGACCAACGTGAGCGCGAGCGCGACGCCGATCAACGCGAGTCCCGCGAGGAACTTGCCGAGGACGACTTCCCACGAGCGCACCGGATACGTCATGAGCAGTTCGAGCGTGCCGAGCTTGATTTCATCGGGCCAAAGCCGCATCGCCAACGCCGGGACGATGATGACGAACGCGGACGGCAGCGCTTGGAACAACGATTCGAGACTCGCCTCCTTCACCTGGATGCCCGTGAACGAACCGCCCGCGGCGATGTTGCCGAAGAAGTAGTTCACTCCGAGCCAAAGGAGGAAGAGGATCAGGAAGATGTAGGCGAGCGGCGACGTGACGAAGCCGCGGAATTCCTTCCAAAAAATCGTGAAGACGGCGCAGGTCATGCCGCACCTCCTTGAGCCGTCAGACGGCGGAAGGCGTCCTCGAGCGTGGCGACGCCGAGTTTCGCGGTGAGGTCCTTCGGCGCACCGTCGGCGACGATGCGGCCTTCGTTGATGATGAGCGTGCGACCGCACGTCGCTTCCACTTCCGAAAGAATGTGGCTGCAGAGGATGACGGTGCGCTCGCGTCCGACCCCGCGGATGATCTCGCGGACCGGAACGACTTGGTTGGGGTCGAGTCCGACGGTGGGTTCGTCGAGAATCAACAACTCCGGTTCGTGCAGCAACGCTTGGGCGATCCCGACGCGCTGCCGATAACCCTTCGACAACGTCTTGATCGGAGCGCGCCATTTCGGCGTGAGATCGGTCTGCGCGACGACCGCGTCGATGCGATCCTTCGCGCGGGACGACGACATGCCGCGCAGGGATGCCGCGAAACGCAGATGTTCGCGGACGGTCATTTCCGGATAGAGGGGCGTATGTTCGGGCAGGTAGCCGATGCGGCGCCGCGCCTCGAGCGACGCTTCGACGACGTCGAAGCCCGCCACCTTCACGGATCCCGCCGTCGGTAGCAGCGAACCGGTGAGGATCTTCATGGTCGTCGATTTGCCCGCACCGTTCGGGCCCAGAAATCCGACCACTTCTCCGCGGGCCACCGAGAAGGTGATCCCGACGACCGCGTGGAACGAGCCGTAACTCTTCCACAGGTCTTTGACGTCGATCATGGGTTCCACGCGCACTCTCCGCACCGGGAATCCGCGAAGGCGTCCCCGGCGTTGTTGATTGTTTCGCTTCCCGGCTATTCGATCGCGAACACGGTGCCCGACGACCCGCACACGATGCAGAGTCCGTCGACGACGGCGGGTGACGCCGCGAACGATTCGCCGAGGTCCATCACCTCGCCGCCCGCTCCGGTCGCCGCGTCGAATACCCACAGCTTCGAATCCGCTCCGGTCGCGACGACTTTGTCGCCGACCGACACCGGCGAAGAGTCGAAACTCCGACCGGATCGGGAATACCAAAGTTGCGCGCCGTCGACGGGGTTGAACGCGATGACGAAAGGGCCGCCCGTGGTGTAGACGCGTTCGCCGTCCGTCGCCGACGACGTCCGGTACTGGCCGAGGCTTTCGGTCTTCCACAGGACGGTTCGGGAAAGCGCGTCCACTCCGGTGAACTTGCCCCCCGAAGGCCAGAAGCAATAGACCCCCGCGGCGAGCGTGGGAGTCGATGTCGAGTGTCCGCCGGTATCGACGGAAGCGATCAACTTGCCGCGACGCAGGTCGATCAAATGCAACTTCTTGTCGCGGGACGTAACGGCGGCTTCGTCGCCGACGATGCACGCGGAACCACCGATCTCACCGCCGAGCCGCAGGGTCCATTCGACCGCGCCCGTCTTCGGGTTGATCGCGTACCACTTGCCGTCGAGACAGCCGACGTGGACGAGGCGTCCGTCGAACTTCGGCGACGCCCACACCTTCTCCCCCGTCGACACCTGCCAAAGGATCGAACCGTCGCGCCGCGAGATGCCGTAGATCTTCGCCTCGTCGCTTCCGATGACGAGCACCTCGTCGAGCACGAGCGGCGTGCTCCATCCGAATCCCTTCGGCATTTCTTTCGGGAGGGTCACCGGGGTGATCCGCTTTTCGAAGATGCGACGCCCCGTCGCGAAATCGAGGGCGTGGATCGAGCCCTCCTTCGTGGCGACGTAGACCACTCCATCGGCCACGACGGGCGACGCCTGCATGCCGCTCTCGGCGACGTACTTCCAACGCAACCCCTTGAACGACGGGACCTTGCCGTGGGAGCGCGCGGAGTTCAGGGGGTCGGCACGCCACTCGCGCCAACCGCCTTCGGCCGTCCCCGGGAGCGCGGGGCGCGACGCGGGACGTGAAGCCGCCCCTTGCGCCCCGAGCGGCACGGAGGCCGCCAGAAGGGCAACGACGAGAAACAGAGCGCACCGGTGGAATCGGGTCATGGCGGGTGCGGGAATCATACCGGGTTCCCCCCATTTGGCGGAGAGAACGCCGAGGGACGGTCGACATACGCTTCGGACCCCGCCGGGCTCCCAAAATACCCCTTGTCCGGCCCCCGGGGAGGCTGCTAGAACCTCCCCTCACGGAATCAAGTCATGAAGATCAACGTTCGTCGTTCACGTCTCAAGTGGTTGAAGAAGGTCGGCTTCCGCACGCGCATGAAGACCAAGGGTGGTCGCAACATCCTGAAGCGCCGTCGCCGGATCGGCCGTACCCTCACGTCCAAGGGCTGATCAGCCCTTCGACCCGTTTCCTTCCACGGTCGTCACCCAGGTGGCGGCCGTGAATGGTTTTCGGAGGACGTCGCACCGTTCCTCCCCGTGGACGTCGCCCTCGGCCGCATCGCCGATCAGCACCCATCGGACGTCCCGCCCGAGCCCCGCAACGCCGCGGAGGTCGCCCAGCGTCGCGCGCGCGCGCCCCGTTTCGCCGTCGATCACCACGACATCGACGCCTCCCCGTCCGATGACGGCCGCGGCCTCGGAAATCCCCTGAGCCAACGCCACGATGTGCCCCCGAAGGCACAGCCGCTCGGCGAGCGCTTCCCGTACCGCGACGTCGCCGTCGACGATCAACACGGACAGCGGCTTCGCGGCGATCGCAGGTCCTTCGGCATCGAGACGACGGGACGGCACGTACAAACCGGGAGCGAGCGCGGGCAGCCGGATTTCGAAGACCGCTCCGTCGCCCTCGCGGCTGCGAACCCCCAACGTGCCGCCGTGATCTTCGACGATCGAACGCGCCATGGAGAGACCCAGCCCCATACCGGCGACGCGGCTTTCGCCGTAGACGCCCTTCGTCGAGAAGAACGGGTCGAAGATCCGCGGAAGGACGTCCGGGGAAATCCCCGGGCCCGAATCCCCCACGGAGACGACCGCGTAGGCGCCTTCTCGGCGCGTGCCCACGGAAAGCCGGCGGTCGGACACCCCCGCCATCGCGTGACGGGCGTTGGTGACGAGATTCAACACGACCTGCAGCAGTTGAGTTTCGTTGACCGCCGCGGTGACGCCTTCTTCGTGGAAGGTCTCGAGTCGACACCCTTCCGCTTCGAGCCCCCGGCCGACGAGACGCAGCGTTTCGTCGATGAGTTCGGAGAGGCGGGTCGGCACCCGCGTTTCACCGCGGGGACGCGCGAAGGCTTGCAGACGGCGAGTCACTTCGGACGCGCGCGCCGCCGCACCGAGCGCGGTGGCCACGGCACGCCGCGCCGTCGTCCGATCGTCGACCGCCATCGCGTGTTCGAGCCACCCCATGATCCCTTGGAGCAGGTTGTTGAACTCGTGGGCGACGCCTGCGCTCAAGGTTCCGAGCGAGGCGAGGCGTTCGGAAAGCACCGCGCGGTTGCGGCGGTCGATTTCGATCGACAAGTCGCGCGACACTTCCACGAATCCGCGAACGGAACCGTCGGTGGCGCGAAGCGGCGTCAGCGTCACCTGAACCGGAACGCCGTTTCCGTCCGCCCGGAGACGACGCCCTTCCACGGTGGCCCGACCCTGCGTGCGCGCTTCGTCGGCGAGCACGGCGAACGTCGGAAGGCCGCCTTCACGAAGGTCGTCGAACGTGGCGCCGTCGTCGACGCGCGCGCCGTAGAGCGCGGTCGCCGTGGCGTTCTTCGCCGTCGGTCGGCCGTCCGGGTCCCACGCGACGACGCCGTGTTCGGACAGCGCGTCGAAAAGTCCACGCAGCGACGCCGAGACGCTTTCGAGTTCCGCGGTCCGCGTCCGTAGACTTTCGTGCAACGTGCGGACGCGTTCGCTTTCTCCGGCCGCGCGCTTCGAGACTTCCCGCAGCCACGCGTTTTCGAGACCGACGATTTCCGCGTCGCGGCGACGTGCTTCCGAACCGAGGATCGCGAGCGCCTGTCCGACCTGGGCACCGGCCAACGCCACGAGTTGCCGCCGATCGGCGAATCCTGGAACCATGCTTTCGAACCCGGACAACACGGCGATCCCGCCGCCTTCGGAGAGACCGAGGAACGGGAAGAACACGACGCCCGACGCGGCGTCGGCGATCGGCGTCAGGCGTTTGTCGCCGGCGGAAGCGAGCAACGATTCGGCGGATCGCAGGAACGGCTCGAAAGCGGCGCGATCGGCGCCCGCCTCGCCCGACTCCACCACGGCACCGTCGCGACCGACGAGGGCGACGGCCACGGCACCCGCGACTTCGCGGATCATCGGGAGCGCGAGACGCAGGACGTCGTCCTTGCAAGTTGCGGTCGAAAGCGCTTCGGCGAGCCGCGCGAGGAATCGAATTCCCGCGTCGTCCGCGCGCGCGGGGGTCCGGGAAAGCAATCGCGGCGGCAGGGCGCGCGCGTCGGGGCGCGGACCGCTCATCCCGGGCGGCGGCGTGTCGATGAACGGCGCGACGAGCCCCGTGTAGGCCCCGAGCAGTCGCCGTGCGACGGTCGCGGGGAGGAATCCCCGGCCCTCGTCGAAGGCGGTGGTGAGGTCGGTCATCGCGCGGGCACCGAGGCCGGTCGCCCCGATCCACTCCGTCACATCCCGTGCGGACAGGCCGCGGAGTCGCTCCGCCGGAGCGCCCGCCACGAGTGCCGCGCCCGGCGTTACACCACCCGCCTCCGCATCTTCGGCGGCGAGAAGCAAGACGACCGGCGCCGACGACGCGACATCGATCAGACGACGCAACGCTTCGACGTCGGCCGCCCCGGCGGCGTGGACGTCGTCGATCACGAGTACGAGACGTCCGTCGCGCGTCTCCGCACACACGTCGACGATGCCCGCGAAACGTCCTTCCGACTGCGGAAAGAGGCCCGCCAATAGAGGGGTTTCGGGATCGCCGCAACGGCCACGCCGCACGCGGACACCCGACGCTTCGAGCGCCCAACCGGCTTCGACGAGGACGGCGGACTTGCCCGCACCCCGAGGACCGACGACCACGACGCGACGGTCCCCATCGGGGGCCCCGGCCGCCTCGACGGCGGCGAGCACCCGCGCGAGCACCGCTTCGCGTCCGACGAAATGGCCGTGGACGTTCGGGACGGGCAGCGGCACGTGGGCGCGCGGGCGGAATCTCGATCCCGCAGAGAGGGCGAGCATCGACAGCACG
This sequence comes from uncultured Planctomycetota bacterium, assembly GCA_903916245.1. GTDB lineage: Bacteria > Planctomycetota > CAIWVZ01 > CAIWVZ01. Next base: position 10,972 of record CAIWVZ010000098.1, read on the forward strand.
CGATGGAGGTCGGGCATCGTGCCCGCCGGAGCGGATTCGATGAAGGCGAGGCCTTCGCGCAGGGCGGGCGTCGTCGCGACAAGTCGCGCCCGCAACGTCGCGGCGAGGCTTCGAGCGTCGTTTTCCGGGCTCGCACCTTCGGGCGCCGCCGTCGGATCGGTTTCGACGCGCAACCAAACGCCGCCCGCGTCGCGTTCGACGCGGATCTTTTCGCCCGTCACGCCTCCGGCGGACAGCCCGAGTTCGTGCAGATGATTCAGCGCGAGCAACGCCTGAGCCGCCAACGCGTCACCGTCCGCGGTGGAAAGCCGCGGAGCGATATCGGTCAACGGCTCCCCGCGCGCGGGCGGAAACGCGAACGTCGCCGAACCCCTTCCGTCCGTCGTCGCGGAGACGGGAGAGACGACGTGAGGATGTTCGACTTTCGTCAGCATGACGGCACGCCGCATCAGCCTGCGCGTCGCATGCGGTCCGAGGACGTCGAGGGCCGTCGAGCGGAAACGAAGCGCCTCCGCCGGGACGCCGGAGTCGGCGCCGGTCGCGGCGGCGGATTCGAGATCCGCGTCGGGGCGTGGGAACGAGGCGTCCTGCATGCGGGACGACCGTCGAAACGGTCGGCGGGGGACGCCCGAAACGCGGAACGCCTCCCTATCCGCTTATCGGACGGGAGGCGCTCGCGAGGATCGGAATCAGGCTTCGGCGCGGGCCGCGAAACTCATGAGGAATTCCGCGTTGGTGCGCGTCTTTCCGAGACGATCGATGAGCAACTGCATCGATTCCGTCGGTCGCATCTGCGAAAGCACGCGACGCAGGAGTTTGATGCGCTCCGCCTCGTCCGGGTGGAAAAGTTTCTCTTCCTTGCGGGTTCCGGAGGCCGCGATGTCGATCGCCGGGAAGACGCGGGCGTTCGCGAGATCGCGCGACAGCACCACTTCGCTGTTGCCCGTGCCCTTGAACTCCTCGAAGATCACTTGGTCCATCTTGGACCCGGTGTCGACGAGCGCCGTCGCGATGATCGTCAGACTGCCGCCGCCTTCGATGTTGCGCGCTGCGCCGAAGAAGGCCTTCGGCTTGAGCAACACCTTCGCGTCGAGACCACCCGACATGATGCGACCCGAGCCGCGCGTTTCGTTGTTGTAGGCGCGACCGAGTCGCGTGATCGAGTCGAGCAGCACCACCATGTGATGGCCCGCTTCGACCTGACGCTTCATCTTCTCCAAGACGAGTTCGGTGACCTTGACGTGGTTGCCGGTTCCTTCGTCCAAGCACGAGGCGATGATTTCCGCCTTCGTGTTGCGCTTGAAGTCGGTGACTTCCTCGGGACGCTCGTCGACGAGCAACACGAGCACCTTGACTTCCGGATAGTTGTGCGAAATCGCGTTGCACATCTTCTGCATGATCACCGTCTTGCCGGAGCGCGGAGGCGCGACGATGAGCGCGCGTTGGCCGCGGCCCACCGGGCAGAGAAGGTCGACGATGCGCATCGAGATGTCGTTGTTCGGATGCGTTTCCAAGATGAAGCGCGCATCCGGATCGCACGGAAGGAGGTTCTTGAACGGCGTTTCGGCGCCGTGCAGTTCCGGGTCCTTGTCGTTGATCGTCTTCACCGTCGCGAGTGCGGGCTTTTGGCCCGGCTTGCGCGACGGCTGGATTTCGCCGTCGATCATGGAACCGGGGCGCATGCGGTAGCGACGCACGAGACCCGCCGGGACGTAGACGTCTTCGGCGTCGGTCAGATAGTTGTTCTCCGCGAAGCGGAGGAAGCCGAAGCCATCCGGCATGAGTTCGAGAAGGCCGGGAGCCTTCAACGGCTCGGTCGGGATCGACGGAGGTGCGGGCGGTGGTTGCGGCGCGCGGTAAGCCGGCTGCTGCGGCTGGTGCGCGGCCGGAGGCGGACCGCGGAAGCCGCGGTCGTGATGGCCGAAGCCTTGGTGACCGGCGTCGCGGTCGTCGCCACGATCGCCGCCGTCG
>CAIWVZ010000099.1 GCA_903916245.1 uncultured Planctomycetota bacterium
ACGCGCGACGCGACGCGCGCCTCGTCCGACGTCCGTCGATCGACGCGCGACGACGGTGGGCGATCTCTCCGCCCGCATGGGTGCCGCGCATCGCACCGTCGCGAGAACCGCGAAAAACACCCTATAAAAAGCGAGAAGGCCGCGATTGCGCGCGGCCTTCCTTGGAGTTCGTCACCGGGAAGGTGACGATCTCGTCACTTCTTCTTGGCGGTCTTCTTAGCCGCCTTCTTGGTCGCCTTCTTGGCGGCCTTCTTAGCCTTCTTAGCCAAAGCACTACCTCCTGAAATGGAAGTACCTGTGAAAGAAAAGGTCCCGTAAACCTCTTCGTGCACACCCTGTGCACACGAGGAGATTAGGCGCGGGGATTCGGACGCGCAAGTGCCTGCAAGCACTCGACGACATTTTTTTCGAATGCCGTTCACGCCCCCGCGACCACGTCAACGCGCGCGTCGTTCCTTCCACGCTTCGTTCGGACGCAGTCGACGATCGAGATTCTGAAGGAATCGCGCCGCCAGATTTCCGTCGCTGGTCGTGCCCTTCCAATCGGCCTTCTCGCGATCGAGCGGCGCCTTCTGATTGGTGTTCATCTCGGTTTCCTGCGTCGCGGTCACATCCCAACCGTCGGCGTCGGTCCCCTTCCACGCGACGATGATCCGATTGCGCATCCCCTCGCGGTCGAACGGCGACAAACGCACCTGCCATTCGGACGTGATGGTCATCTCCTGCATGTCCTCGGAAGCGACGCCTCCGAGCGGCTTCAATTCTTCGCGCACGCATTCGAGCAGGTAGTCCCGCGAATTCCTGTACTTCGCGAAACCCGACTCCACCGCGGGAACGGGACTCGAAGCACATCCGGCGCAGACGGCGAAAACGACGCAAAGGGCGATCAACGGCTTCATGCGGTTTCCCTCCCCGGGGGTCATTCCAATTCCATCGGAGCCCGCGCCCGGAACGAAATCCGGAGCGGGACCTCGGAGAAGCCGAACGCCTCGCGGAGTCGGTTCTCGAGGTAACGGCGGTAGTCGTCGCGGAACAGTTTCGGTTCGTTGACGAAGATCACGAACCAGGGCGGATGGGTACCGACCTGCGTTCCGTAGAAAAGTTTGCCCGACTTGCCTTCGTAGCGGGACGGCTTCCGCACCTCGAACGCCTTGCGGAGGACCTTGTTCACATCCGCCGTCGAAATACGGGTACCCGACTGGCGATGGAGGTCGAAGGCGACGTCGACGATCTCCTCGACGCGGGTCCTCTCCTTCGCGGAAAGGAACACGACGGGAGCGTAGTGCAGGAGCGGAAGACGGGTCTCGAGGTATTTGAGATAGGCTTCGGTGTCGACTCCGGAAGCCTCCGCCAAGTCCCACTTGTTGATGGCGAGCACGCAGGCGCGACGCCGTTCGAGGATCCAGTCGGCGACTTCCTTGTCGACCTGCGAGACTTCCTTGCCCGCGTCGATCAAGAACACCGCGACTTGGCACCGTTCGACCGCCTCGCGGCTGCGGACCTGACTGTAGAACTCGATCGAGTCGGCGAGTCGATTCGCCTTGCGGACGCCCGCCGTGTCGATGACGACGAACGCGCGGCCGTCGCGTTCGACGCGGACGTCGACCGAGTCGCGCGTCGTGCCGGGCACGTCGCTCACGATGACGCGATCTTCACCGAGGATCGCGTTCAGCAACGTGGACTTGCCCGCGTTGCGCTGCCCGACGATGGCGATCTTGAGGTCGTCGGTGGCATGCAGATCTTCGTCGTCGCGGCGTTCGGGGAGACGCTCGACGATCACGTCGAGGAGTTCGGCAAGTCCGATGTTGAACTTCGCCGAGATGCAGACGGGCTCACCGGAGCCGAGTTTGTGGAACTCGCCGAGGAACCCTTCGAAGCGTTCGTCGTCCACCTTGTTGGCGACGAGGATCGTCTCCTTGCCCGATCGACGGAGGGCTTCGGCGGCGCGACGGTCGAGCGGCGTAAGACCGTCCTGCGCGTCGACGGTGAACAACACGAGATCCGCGCCCGCGACGGCGGCGTTGATCTGCATTTCGACGTGCGACTCCAAATCATGACGGTCGACGATGCCGATGCCGCCGGTATCCACGAGTTCGAAACAACGCTCCGCGTGGCGGATGTCGGCGCCGATACGATCGCGCGTCACGCCGGGAGTCGGATCGACGATCGAGATGCGGGCTCCGGCGAGCGCGTTCAACAAGGACGACTTGCCGACGTTCGGACGACCGACGATGGCGACGGAGGGGCGGGTCATGGCGTCACATCTGCCCCGAGAGGCGGTGGATTTGGGGAATCGCCCTCACGTCGCCGTGGACCGCCATCGCGGCCTCCTGAGCGGCGAGGACGCGATCGGGCGACGGAGCGTCGCGGAACCCGCCGAACGGCGTCGCGGGTTGCAGCACGAGTGGGATGTCGGGGCGCAGCTCGGCGACCGCACGCGCCGCGGCGAGGATCTCGTCGTCGGTGGTGGAACCGGCGAAGACCGCCTTCACGTAGGTCTCGATGCCGCGCGCGGCCGAGAGAATGTTCCGGTGCGCGGCTTCACGCACGGGTTCGCCCGTCGCGGAGGCGAGTTTCCAGTCCATGCTCACGACGTCGATGCAATCGCGCACCGAAAGAAACGCCGAATCGAGATTCGCGTCGGTTTCGAGGAGGACTTTCGCGCCGCGCGCACGGATCGCCGGCGCGAGCGCGCGGATGACCCAAGGCTGCAGCAGCGGCTCGCCGCCGGTGAAGGAGACCGCCGCATGACGAACGGGCCCCGCGAGCGCGCCGACGACGATCTCCCGAAGCGCGTCGACGGGCTCGGGATTGGGTCGACGCTCGAAATCGCGGCGCCCCGGAGTTTTCTCGAGTCGCCACGCATCGAGAGGCACGTGACACGCCGGAGTGTCGCAATACGCGCACTTCATGTCGCAATGCAGAAACCGGACGAACAGGTGGCGTTCACCGGTGCGCGGACCTTCGCCCTGTATCGCGGAAAAGATCTCCACGAGGTCGGCGGTACCCGCGCGCTCGGCGCGGGCGAGACGTTCAAAATCGGCCGTCATGCGACGTCGTGACGGAAACGGAGGAACCCCGAATCGAGAGCGCCTCCGAAGAAGAGAAGCCGGGTAACGGGGCCCGAAGGACCCCGCGACCTCACTTCTTCGCCGGAGCCTTCTTGTCGTCGGCCGCCGCGTCGTCCTTCTTCTTTTCCTTCACCTTCTTGACGGTCTTTTCGACGCGGGTCTTCGGGAGACCGAGCGCCTTGCCGTCCGCGATGCGGCCGGCCTTCGAGAGCATTTCGATACGCTCGGCGCGCGTGTAGACGTTGCGGGCACGGGCCATCGAGACTTTGGAAATGAGGCTGCGGTCGACGGTCATGGGATCACTTCTCTCCGGTTTCGATACGTCGCGCGGAATCGTCGAAGGAACGACCCTTCCACACGAACTTCTTGACTTTTTCCTCGAGTTTCATCAGCTCGGGGTCCGCACGCGTCGGGGCACGTCCCACGACCACGCGGTAAATGCGGCGCTCGGCGTCCTTGAGAACGCGCGGGTCGGCCGCTTTGAAATCCTTGCGCGCCATCAGCGCGAGACAGAGGTTCATGACGTCGCCTTCGATATCCTTCAGGTCGGCGTCGTTGAGCCACGACTTCGTGACGACTTCGACGGCGTAGACGGACGGCGCCGAAATCGGCACCTGCGACGACGGCGTGCGCACGGCGGTGGTGCCGTTGAGCGACGGGGGCGGCGTCGAATCGCCGCGCGTGAACCACCAAACGAGTCCGAAGCCGAGCACCAGGACCAACACGAGCGCGACTCCGACGACGCCACCCGCCGAAGGCGGTGAAACGGTCGGCGCCGGCCTCGGGGACCCGTCGGTGCCGAGGACGTCGAAAAGGTTGGTGGGCTTCTTGTTCGGAATCATGGTGACCGCCTCTCGGGACGCCGTGGTGCACGACCCGAAAAAGGCCGGGTCCGCGGACCCCCGGAGGGCCAAGACTCTAGCGGTTTCCTCACCCGGGTTTCAACCGCCCGAAAAACCCCTCAACCCCCTACGGAACGCGCGGCGAGACGGGCCGCGAGGCGGAGGGCTTCCGCCATCGAACCGGCGTCGGCCAAACCCTTTCCGGCGATATCGAACGCCGTCCCGTGGTCGACCGACGTCCGAACGATCGGCAGGCCGAGGGTCACGTTGACGGCGGATCCGAACGCGAGGCACTTGACCGGAAGAAGCCCTTGGTCGTGGTACATCGCAATCACGCAATCGGCCGCCCCTTCGAAACCGGGACGGAACCACGTGTCCGCCGGATGCGGGCCCGACAAGGCGAGGCCCTCGGCCGCGCCGAGGGTGACGGTCGCCGCGACGACGTCGGCGTCCTCGTGCCCGAGTAGCCCGGCCTCGCCGGCATGCGGATTGATCCCGAGCAGCGCGAGGCGGGGGCGGACGATGCCGAATCGCCGCTCGAGATCCCCCGAGACGACCCGACAGAGAGCGAGAAGCGAGGCCGGCGTGTGGAACCCCGCCACCGACCGAAGCGGAACGTGAACGGTCGCGAGGGCGACGCGAAACGTCGGCGTCTCGAAGAGCATCACCGGGAGCGGGGCGCCGCAGACCCGAGCGATGTAGCCGGTATGACCGTCGAACGGACGGCCGGAAAGCGTCACGGCCTTCTTCGAGACGGGCGCGGTGACCAACGCCCGATGGGACGCGGCACGGACCCGCTCGAGAGCCGCGTCGAGGGCGTCGATCGCCGCCGTTCCGCCGCCCGCGGCCGGCGGCGCGGCTCCGAGCGGCTCCGCTCCGGCGACCGGAAGCACGGAAACGGGCGCGGACGCCTCTTCCCCGCTCGCGATGCGCGGCCACGCGGGGTCGGCTCCGGCTCTCGCGAGAACATCCTCGCGACCGACGAGCACGATCCGCGCGACGCCCTCCGCGACGGCGGCGCGCGCCGCCTTCACCGAGACCTCCGGTCCGATCCCCTGGGGATCGCCGGTCGATACGCAACATTCGGGGAGACGTTTCATCGGGATCGGGGCGGGTACAACCGCCCGAGGACGATGTCGAGAACGAGGAGCGCGGGCAAGACCCCGATCCACGGGAACGGGGCGGATTCGCGCCGCGGCGCCCCCGGAGCGCGCCGCGGCGGCGACGGCGGAAACACGGGCGCGAGTTCGGCCCGGAGCTCCTTCGCCAACTCGTCGAGCCGCGCCGCGTCGCCGCCTCGCCCGATCGCTTCGGGAGGTGCGGCGACCGGGACGGCGGCACGCACGACGGCCCCTCCGCCGGCGTCGACTTCGAGATCGAGCAACCCTTGAGGCAGGGCCGGATCGACGGCGAAGACGGCGGCGCCGGGCGCGCGGGAGACGCAGGCGAGCGGCACCGCGTCCCCGAACGGCGTCCGGGCGGTCACGCCGAAAGCGGCGACCGGTGCCGAGTCGGCATCGAGGTCGACCACGGACACGCGGAAGGTCCGACCGAAGCCTTCGACTCCGGCGAGCCATCGGGTGGGCGGCTCGACCGGCGCGGCCCACCGCACGACCTGCGAAAGGAAGGCGCCGAGCGCGTCGAATTTCACGAGGGTTCCCGCACCCACCCCCTCGAACGGAAACGCGCTCATCGCGATGCGGCCGAATCCTTCGTGGCGATGGGCGAACGCCGGACTTCCGTCGGACGCCCGCATCGTGACCCACGCTCCCGCGCTTTCGACGACGGGGTGGCGAACGGCGGGCCCATCGGTCAGCGCCCATTCGACGCCGCGCAGATACGCGGCGGGGGCGTCCGCGCGCAACGCGACGAACACCTCGGCCCGCGGTTCGGGTATCGGCTCCGGCTTCGTCGTCTCGGAGGGCGGAGGCGCACGCTCCGACGGGCGCTTCGGAGTCTCCGTTTCGCCGGGAGCCTTCGGAGGTTCGCGTCGCCGAGCTCCGGACGACGCCACGACGCGCTCCGCCTCGACGACGAGCAGTTGGGGGATCTCGCGTTCGTTGTCCGCGCGGAGGTACTTCGAACCTCCCGCGACCGCGATGTCGGTGAGCGTGTTCGCATCGGCCTCGTAGCCGATGCCGACGGTCGTGACGGTCGCACCGATCGCACGAAGCGCTTCGACCCGCGGCCGGAAGCGCCCGGGCTTGCTCTCGCCGTCGCTCACGAGCACCACGTGCTTGATCGACAGACTTTCCGCTTCGAGAACGTCCCGCGCCAAATCGAGCGCGGGCACGAAATCCGTGCCTCCGGCGGCGGTGATGCGCGAGATGCGATCCACCACGTCGGTACGATCTCCCGCCCGCGTCATCGCGAGCACTTCGAGCGGGCGGTCGTTGAACGCGATGACGCCGATGCGGTCGTCCTCGTGCAGCACTTCGGCGGCCGCGATCGCGGCCTCCTTCGCGAGCCGCAGTTTGGCGCCCTTCATCGAACCCGACGCGTCGAGAACGATGAGGAGGCCGAGTGTCGGAGCGCGTCGGCGCTCGGTCGTCCGCTGCTCCGGATCCGGCGCTTTCAGTCCCTCTTCGGGTTCCTTCTTCGGCGGATCGGGCTTCTTTTCCTCCTTCGGCGGCGAAGGCGGCGGCGGATCGACACCGAGGAAAGGAAGCCAACCGGGCAAACGCCCCGATTTTCCGGGGGCCAGCGCGTCCGCGACTCCCGAAGGCAGAACGACGAGCCCTCCACCCCGGCGTACGTGAGCTTTCAAACGACGGTCGACCCCCTCGGCCGCGATCCACGACACGGGCATCCGATCGCACACGACGGTGCCGCCCGCGTCCAACGCGTCGAGCGCCGCCACGAAACCCTCGCCGTCGACGCGCACGGGTTCGATGCCTTGCGCCGCGAGCATCGCGGCCGCGTCGCTCGACCCTTCCGGACCGACGACGAGAACGCGAAGCTTCCCCGCCACGTCGACCACGCATCCGACCGCGTTGTCGTCCGGCTCGCGATCCCCCGGCTCCGCGATCACGCCGAGCACGTGACGTCCCGCCGCGAGCGGGCGCATCGGCAACGTCACGGAGAAGGCTCCCGGCGGGGAGCGGAACGGAGCCGTCCCGACCACGCGTCCGTCGACCGCGATCTTGAACGCGCCTTCGACGCCGTCCGTCGCGTGCCCGCGGACGACCAACTCGAAAGGCTCCCCGTCCACGAGCGTGGACGTCGCGCGCACGGCGTCGAGTCGGACCGCGCCGCGCAACGTCGACGCGAGCGGAACGATCGACGTTCTCGACGGCGTCTTCGGAATCTCTCCGAGCGGAGGCACGGCACCGTCGGTGGCGACGATCAGTTCGTCGATCGCGACCGAAGCGGGCGGGCCGAGCGCGGCGCGGAGGGCGTCGCCGAGTCGCGACGCGCGGGCACCTCCCGGGATGCGTTCGGGCACCCGCGCATCGTCCGCCGCGAACTCGAACGCACGTTCGGGCGTGTCGCCGAAAGTCCACACGTCGATCCGACCTCCGGCCTTCGCGCGCGCCGCGGCGGCCGCGACGATCGCGCGTCGACTCTCGTCATCAACGCTCCGCGAGGCGTCCACGAGCACCACGGTGCGCCCCGCCCCGGCCGCCGGGACTTCGCGAGTCGGACCGGCCGCGGCGATCGCCGCGACGGCCACGACGACGCAACGGCAGAGGCAGCGGACGACTTCGACGTGAGCGGGACGCGACTTGCGAAACACGAGCGACGCGACGACGGCGAGCGGGATCCCGATCACCATCCAGAGGCGTTCGGGATGTTCGAAAATCACGGAGAAAACCAGGCGTTCCCGACGACGACACGGGTGCCCGATCCGGCGGGAGACGCGGCTTCGACGCGGAGCGTCGCTTCGGTCGCCGACGCGAGTCCGTCGGCGTTCAGGACGACGGGCTCGTCGCCCGGACGCAGCCACGGCGTCGACGCGATCACGCGACCGCCGACGACGAGCGACGCCCGGATCCCCGGCGTCCCGGGTCGCGTGCCGACCTCGGCGCCGACTTCGGCGCGGAACCTGCCGAGGCGTCCGTCGAGAGGAACCACGACGTCCGTGTCGACCGGAATCGACAATCCCTTCGTGAACGTCGCACGACCTGAACGCAGAGGCGTCCCCGGAGCGGATCCCGAGTCGCGACGCACCGCGCGGGGCAGTTCGGTCGCGAGGAGAGGCCGATCGAGCACGCGGAACGGCATGTCGGACACGTGCCGAAAGTCGCCGCCCGAAAACGTGAGGGACGCGACGGCGGTCGGTTCGAAGTCGGCCTCGCGACCTCCGCCGAGGGCGACGCGCACCGTGCCGCGCGCGCCGGGGACCAACGTTCCGAAGAGACGCGATCCGTCGCGCAACGCGACTTCCGTGCGCCCGACCGCGGGAGTCGGCGGAGCCTCCCCCGACACCACGACCGCGGCCACGCGGTCCTTGCCCCAGGCGAACGTCCGCTTCGCTCCGGCGGCGGACGAAAACACCACGCCGTCCGACCCGAACGACACCAATTCGCCGGGCAGCGCGTCGATGCGCCCGTCGCGGTCGACGAAAAGACCGTCGCGATCCCCGACGTCCGGCAGGGGGCGTCCCGAATCGGAGACCGACGGATTGCGGACGATTCGGACGTCGTCGATCGCAAGACGCAGCGTCCCGGCGGCGACGGCCACGATTTCGACGTCTTCGTCCCCGCCCTTGGCGATACGCCCCACGATCCGACCGCCGTCCCGGAGTTCGAATCGAAGGCTCCCGGCGACCGGCGCGAGAGGCGTGGCGTCGCCGGCGATCACGACGAGGGTCTTGAGCGGCAACGTCACCGCGGCCTCTCCGACCTTGAGCATCGGCACTCCGTCGGGGGATACCCCGGCCCAAGCCCCCGAGGTGCGGTCTCCCGACGTGGAAAGCGCGGTCATCTGCGCCGAAACGGTCGCGCCGAGGAGACAGACGAGAAGAAAGAACCGCATGCACGCACTCATCGGGGTGATTCGTACCACAAAAAGGACGGGATCTCCCCGCCGCTCCCGCCCCTGCCACCCTGTCAGCGCCCCTCGGGGGATCCCGGGCCGGGCTGACACGATGGCATGACCTCCCTCGGGATTCGGCGACGGAAGTCGCGGACCGGCGTCGGCCTTCCCTTGGCCCGGCCGTTGCTTCCGTCCCGGGGCCCGGAGAGGTTCCCTCCCGGGTCCCGCCCCCGACGGGGCGGTCATCGCCCACCTGGCCCCCGCACCGGGGGCCATTCGGAGATCCGACACCATGGCCAAGCAACTTTGCTTCGACAGCGACGCCCGGGACGCCCTCAAGGCGGGCGTCACGAAACTCGCCCGTGCCGTCAAGAGCACTCTCGGCCCCCGCGGCCGCTGCGCCGTCATCGACAAGGGCTACGGCGGCCCCCAGATCACGAAGGACGGCTACACCGTCGCCGACGAGATCGACCTCGGCAACAAGTACGAGAACCTCGGGGCACAAATCCTGAAGGAAGCCGCGAGCAAGACCAACGACATCGCGGGCGACGGGACGACCACGGCCACGGTGCTCGCCGAAGCCATCTACGTCGAAGGCCTGAAGCATCTCTCCGCCGGCGCCAACGTCATGCAGCTCTCTCGCGGCATCCGTGAAGCCTGCGACCAAGTCCTCGCGGAACTCGCCAAGAAGTCCGTGAAGGTCTCGATCGGCGACCACGTTCGTCTCGCGCAGGTGGCGACCATCGCGGCGAACGGCGACCGTTCGATCGGCGAAGTCCTCTTCAAGGCGTTCAAGGACGTCGGAGAGAACGGCGTCATCAACATCGAAGAAGGCAAAGGAACCGAGACCGAAGTGCGCGTCGTCGACGGCATGCAGTTCGATCGCGGCTACCTCTCCCCCCACTTCGCGACGGACACGAAGACCCTCGAGTGCGAATACTCGAATCCGCTCATCCTCGTCCACGAAGACAAGATCTCCGCGATCAAGAAGCTCATCCCGATCCTCGAAGCGGTGAGCAAGGCGAATCGCCCCCTCGTCATCATCGCCGAGGACATCGAAGGCGAAGCGCTCGCCACCCTCGTGGTGAACAAGCTGCGCGGCATCGTGAACTGCGTCGCGGTGAAGGCTCCCGCCTACGGGGATCGCCGCAAGGCGATGCTCGAAGACATCGCGTTCCTCACCGGCGCGAATCCGATCATGAAGGACCGCGGCATCGACCTCGAGCAGGTCACCCTCAAGGACCTCGGATCGGCCCGCAAGATCACGATCACCTCCGACGACACCACGATCGTTGAAGGCAAGGGCAAGCCCGCCGACGTCTCCGCCCGCGTCAAGCAGATCCGTCGTGAAATCGAAACGACGGAATCGAGCTACGACAAGGAGAAGTTGCAGGAACGCCTCGCGAAGATCTCCGGCGGCATCGCGTCGGTGAACGTCGGTGCGGCGACCGAAACCGAGATGAAGGAGAAGAAGGCGCGCATCAAGGACGCCCACTCCGCCGTCAAGGCCGCCCTCGAGATGGGCATCGTCCCCGGCGGCGGCACCGCGCTCGCGCGCCTCGCCGCGGCCGTCAAGGCTCCGAAGGTCGGCGACGGCGAGTCCGACGTCGCGACCGGCTACGCGATCGTGAAGCAGGCGCTCGGCGCGCCGCTCCGCCAGATCGCGGAGAACGCCGGCATGTCGGGCGCGGTGATCGAACGCCGCGTGCTCGACGACTCGAAGTTCCAACACGGCTTCGACGCCGACGCGGGCGTGATGTGCGACCTCGTGGAGAAGGGCATCGTGGATCCCGCGAAGGTGACGCGCTCGGCGCTCGTCAACGCGGTGTCCGTCGCGACCACCCTCCTCTCGACAAACTGCCTCATCACCGAAGCGCCGAAGGCGAAGGACGAAGACAACGCGGGTGCCGGCAACGACGCCGGGCTCGAAGACTACTGATTCACCAGGAGACGACACTCATGGCTACCAAGACCCAGTCGAAACTGAACATCCGCCCCCTCGACGACAGGATCGTCGTCGAGAACACCGCCGCCGAAGAGAAGACCGCGGGCGGCATCCTCCTGCCGGAGACGGCCAAGGAGAAGCCGCA
>CAIWVZ010000100.1 GCA_903916245.1 uncultured Planctomycetota bacterium
ACCCCGACTCGAGCGCGATGCGCTCGTAGAGAGGACGCACGCTCGGATCCGAAAGCGCAATGGCGATCCTCGAGACTTGCGGCACTTCCCGGAACAGCCTGAACCACCACGACAACAGGCTGTGCTGCGCATCAACCGGCAGCGCTGCGACCGGGACTCCCAGCGCACGGGCGATGGGCTGCGACCGAGCGGTCCGCAGCGATCCCGCAAGGAGGAGCGCAACAACCCCACCGTTCGGCGTGCCAATCGTCGCGCCCGCGTTCTCGATCGCGCTCATGCGTGACCTCCCGGCAGTTCGGGAAGCGGCTCGACGTTCCGTCGCCGGTCGGGGGCCAATCTCGGCGGACATGACGACCGTGCGGCTCGATCGATCGGAGATCGAGATGTCATCGTCCGATTCGCTTCGCGCGACCACTGCCGATGCGCGCCGGCGATTCCCGTGAATACACACCAGACCAGCAGGGTCTGCCCAAAGTAGCTCACGGCAAGGAAGATCCCCATGTGCGCAACGAATACGCCACCGATCGCGTAGACCATGTGCTCCTCGAACCGAATCGCCTGCCTTGTTCGGGGATCAGCCTTGCCCTCGGCCTGCCTCCGCTCCGCTGCGATGCGTCGCAGATCACGTCCGAGGGACGCGTACGCGAGCACGAAGACCGTCACGATCGCAGCCGTCGCCCAGATACCACCGCGAGTACCCTCCCAGATGTACTGGTTCGCGACGTCGAAGAGATAGAACCCCCAGTGCTCAGTGCTCGGGATACCGGAGATCCACCACTCCCCGATTCGGTTCACCGCGGCATCGATCAGCCGGTACCGGTGGTAGCCGGTGCTGCCACCGACGAGATCGATTCGGGAGATCAAATGCCAGACCGGAGGCTTCATCAGTACGTGCAGCACGCAGAGCAGCACAAGACCGGATATCCACACGTAGCGAAGCGATGCCCGGATCGGAAAGGCGACCCAGACCGTGAGTCCCATGAACATCGCCATCAGGGGCGTGCTGGAGTTGCACCCGAAAACGACGACGGCCCCGGCGGCAAGACCCAGCGCGCCAAGCAGCCGGTCACGCCCTCCTCCTGCGAGCACGAAGGCGATCCAGATCGGGAACCAAGCGACGTAGTAGCAGCCGGCAAGGATCGCGTGCGCGAACGGCCCCTGACATCGAAGCTTGCCCTCTCGGACGACCGTGAACTCGGGGATGCCGCCGAAGAGCGAGAACAGGTTTCGTCCCGTCGCCTTTTCAACGATGAAGAACGGAACGACTGCCACGCAGTAGAGCGCCGCTACACGTGCAACCAACTTCACGTCTCCGATCGACCGGAAGCAGCATCGGAAGAGGAAGTACCCGCCGAAGTACTCGAGATTGAGACCGAGCGCCGCGATGAGATCGGCCGCCTGTCCTCGAAGGAATGGAGAGCACGCGACCCGCGCGAGCATTCCGACGGTCATGGCGGTGTCGATCGCGTTCCAGCGGATCCAGCGATACTCGCCGCGCACGAGCAGACGTACGAGGCAGACGAGGACCATCAGTCTCACGAAGTTGAAGTCCGCGCCCGCGATGACGATCCGCTGCGCCGACGGGATGAACGAGGCGACGGCGAGGACGACGACGGGCACCAGCGGCCGACGAACGAGACAAGCGAGAACGGTCGCAGCCGCTACCACGACTCCACCGATCGGGTGGACGTGGCTCGAACCGGCGAAGTCCATCGCACTCACGTTTCCGGAGCGGCTTACCTGCACGGAGCCACCCCCATCCCGGATCTCAAGCAGCCTAGCGACGCCCGAGTCCGACTCCACGCGACAGCTCCACCCTTCCGATCGAACGTCGGGGGTGAACGCGCGGGGACTTGGGAAACTCGCACCATCTGCACTCGAACCCCACTTGCTTCCTAGACCGATATCGTCTTATCGGTTCTCCGAGCCTCGCGCCTTGACCATTACCGGACTCCGCGCATTCCTGGGCACGCGGTCGTATCGGCTGTCAAGCAGCCGGACTTCTCCGACTCCGAACAACTCTCCTAAGTCCGATCGTCCGGATCCGGACCGACCTCGGATGCCGACGCATTCCGATCGAAACTCGTCCCGAAGGCTCTCCGTGATCCTCGAGGCGTCACCCAGGGAACCCTCGATCCGGTTGCCTTCCCGGCGAGCCGAAAGCGAGG
>CAIWVZ010000101.1 GCA_903916245.1 uncultured Planctomycetota bacterium
CAGGACGCGTGGGCCGTCGATCGCTCCGTCGTGACGGGGAGCGACGACGAGATCGAACCAGCCCGCAGGCACCGACGGAGACATGACGACGACGGTGGGGGCGCCGGTCGCACGTCGCGCCGCCACCAAGGATGCATGGGTGGCGTGTCCGGCGCCGAGGACGAGCGCGGGCTTCGGAAGCGACGCCCCCGTGGGAAAGCGTCCCAAGAGCGCGTCCCACCAAGCACCGATCCCCGCGACCGCCGGGATGTCGACGACGGTCAACCCCGCACGTCGAGCAATCGCGGACGCCAACGCGGACGTCTGCTTCATATGGCCGGGCTTTCCGTCGACCAAGCGCCAAAGAGACTTCGGGGAGTTCGGTGAGGCCATCGTCCGCGCGTGTTTTAGCACCTCCGCTCGCGGGAGGTCGGAGGCGGGCTGATCCTTTACGATGCGCGCCATGCAGCGTCTCTTACGAATCGCTTTGGGGGTCGTGCTCGCGACGGCGGGCGCCTGTGTTTCCGAAGATCAGGGTCTCGGTGATCACCGTACGGGTGACGTCGTGGGGGGAGCGCGCTTGTCGGCCTCCGGACAGTGGATCCGCAGTGACGGGACGTTCGAGGAACCGTGTCGACGGGTGCTGGCGGTCGCTCATGCCCCCGACGGTCGCTCTTTGTACGTGAAGGATGTCGGCGGTCTCGTCGTCCTCGATCCGGCGAGCCTCGCGGTGCGCAAGATGTTGCCGATGCAGGTGGACGGGTGCGCCGCGCGCGGGCTTGCCGTGTCACCGGATGGAAAGAGGATCCTCGTGACGGGGGCGAAGCGCGTCGTGCGCGAAGCCGTCCTCGGTGCGGACGGCCTGCCTGAGTGGGGACGGACGTTCACGTGGAAGACGCCGAGCGGCGGTGACCCCGCGCCCCTCGACGTCGCATTCACACCCGACGGGGCGGCGGCTTGGGTCACGTGGTCGAAGGCACGGTTGCTCGTTCGGCTCGATCTCGCGAGTGGAGAAATCACGCGACGTTTGGCGACGGGGGTCTGCCCGACGGATGTCGTCGTATCCCGCGACGGGGCGACCGCGTTCGTCGCGGACTTCGGTGGTCGAGTTCCCCACGAGGGTGCGGTGACGGCCGAATCGGCGGGCGAGCAGGTGTTGGTCGATGTCCGCGGCGTGCCGCATTCGGCGACCGTCACGCGATTGGCGTTGACCGACGGGGCTGTCGACTCGAACACGATGACGTTCGACACGGGTTTGCAACCGTCGGCGCTCGCGCTTTCCTCGGACGATCGCACGTTGCTCGTCGCGGCTTCCGGCGACGATCGGATCGAGGCGTACGACACGTCGACCGGACGTCGGATCGGCTCGTTGGATCTCCGACCGACGGACGATTTGCCCTACGGAGTGCTCCCCGACGCGCTCGCGGTTTCACCCGACGGGATGTCGGTCGCGGTGGCGTGTGCGGGCTTGAACACGGTCGCTCTCGTTGACCTCGACGCGTCGGGAATTCCGACGCGCGTTCGCGGTCATGCCGCGACCGGGTGGTTCCCCTCCGGTATCTCGTGGCGAACGGGCGCCCTCGTCGTCGGTGCCGCGCGCGGGTCGGGGGCCCAGACACGCGACAAAGCCGACGACGGCTTCCGGGCACGCAACCATCGCGGGGGTGTCACGCTCGTCGACGCGGCGTCGTTCGATTGGAGGGCCGCGACCGACGAGGCGCTGCGCCGGGCGCGTCTCCCGGCGGCACGCGCGGCGATGATGGCTGCAGGAGCACCGCGAGAAGGCGTGGCGCCGCGTCCCGTTCCGGAACGACCGGGCGAGCCGTCGACGTTGAAGCACGTCGTGTACGTCATCAAGGAGAACCGCACCTACGATCAGGTGTTCGGCGATCTCCCTCAGGGAGACGGTCGTGCCGATTTCTGCATCTACGGGCGCGAAGTGACCCCGAATCACCATGCCGTGGCGGAGCGTTGGGTGCTTCTCGACAACGCCTACTGCAACGGCGTGGTGTCCGCCGACGGCCATGCGTGGAGTACGCAGGGCGTCGTGACCCCGTACGTGGAGCGCGGATTCGGAGGATGGGCGCGGTCGTACGACCACGGGACCGATCCGCTCGCCTATGCGACGTCCGGCTTCCTGTGGGACGCGGTCCTTAATCGCGGTTTGTCGTTCCGCAACTTCGGCGAGTACGACTTCCCGACGGATGTCGCTCCGAAAGGCGGGTGGTATCCGATTCATGCGGCATGGAGAGCGGGGGGCGCCGGATTCACGCATGGTTCCAACGTGGATATCGCGCGGCTGCGTCGTCATTCCAACCCCCGCTACCCGGGATGGAACATGGCGATCCCGGATCAACTGCGCATGGATCGCTTTCTCGAAGAATTCGCGACGTGGGAGCGACGCGGCGAGATGCCGTCACTTTCGATCGTCTACCTACCGCAGAATCACACGTCGGGGACGAGCGAAACGTCGCCGTCGCCTCGGGCCCACGTCGCCGACAACGATCTCGCGGTCGGACGGCTCGTCGAAGCGCTTTCAAGAAGCGTCTTTTGGAAAGACACCGTGGTCTTTTCGGTCGAAGACGACCCGCAGGACGGATGGGACCATATCGACGGACACCGAACCGTGTTTCTCGTCGCGTCGCCGTGGGCCAAACGCGGGACGGTGGTGAAGCGGTTCTACAACCAGAACTCGGTGCTTCATACGATCTGCCGGATCCTCGGCGTGGAACCGCTGACGACTCAGATGGCGTCCGCTCCGCTCATGACCGAATGCTTCACGGATGTCCCCGACCTCGCCCCCTACACGGCTTTGCGATCGACGATCCCGATCGACGAGCCGAACGCACCGCGGGTAAAAGCGCTGCGCGCAGCCAAACCCGAGCTGGTGGCCGCCGCCGAAGCGATGAACTTCAAGATCCCGGATCGCGTCGACGACGACGTGATGAATCGTGTGTTGTGGCATCTCGCGAAGGGACCCGAGGTGGATTACCCGTCCGATTGGGCCGGAGCCCATGGTCGCGGCCTTGCGGGTCGTGGCGTGGTGCTCGATCGGAAGGCGTCGGATGACGACGATGACGACGAAGAACCTGAAGCGCCGCCACCGCAGGGGGGCGCCGCCTCGAACGCCCTTCAGCGAGGGTCGAGTCGCTGATCGAAGTGCAGCCACGCGACGCGGGAGACGCGGACGATCCACGGTGTCGCGACGGCGGTGAGGATGCTACCCGCAAAGGCCGAGAGGCCGGCCCCGACGTCGTATTTGAAGAACAACGTGGCCGACACGGGTAAGGCGATCAGCACCCCGAGGGTGTAACTGACGTACATCGCACCCAAAAAGAAGCCGGGCTCGCGTTCGTACTTGAGGCCGCATCGCGGACACACGTCGTGCATCGCGAACCATCGCCCGGGCAGGTACACCTCGCCTTCGAGGCAGCGCGAGCAGCGAAGTTTCAGGATGGCCCCGAGACTCACGCGGACACCGACGTGATGGCGTCCGTGGTGCCGCGCAGCAAGGAGGTCAGAAAGTCGGCGGTCGCGGCGGCGCGTCCGGGGAGCGCACGACTACCCCAAACGATTGCCAAAATGCGGGTCGTCTCCGCGGTCGTCTTCGTCCGTTGCGAATCCTTCACGGCATTCGCGCAGGGGCCGTCGGCGTCGTCGAGGCCGATCAGCCCTTCGAGGTCGATGGCGTGGCCCGCGGCATTGAAGACGTACGTTGAACCAGGGCCCGCCACGCGAACGACGAAGGGCGCGACCGCCCTGTCGAGATCCACGATGCTGATGGGAAGGCCGCTGTGCAACGAGGCGGCGTTGCCCGCGTCGACGGCGGCGTTGATGGATCCGAGTCCACCTTCGGCGACGGCCTTCAGTAGGTATTCCGAGGCGGGCTTGCCGCGCCCGGTCGGTTTGTAGCCACCGTGCCGGAGGAGATCACGGACCGCGCTTCGAACGGAATCGTCGGCAGTCATCGGCGCCGGGGCGCCGGGAGCAAGCAGTGCGGTGACGGTATCCGGAATGCCGAGGATCCCGAGAGGCTTCGGAAATACCACCGTCAGAGCGGCGATCTCGACGAGCGGGTGCGGTTCGACGCGGATCATGCCGTCACTTTAGCGCGATGCGGTCGTTGATCACGACGAGACGCTTCTGCAGAAGAAGACCGTCGAGGACTTTGGCGAACGCGTCCTTGATTCGCGTACCGACTCGCTGATGACCGACGCGGTTCGCGGCCGCCTTGATCAACGCATCGCGAGGCATGGTGCCCCCTTCTTGAAGGACGGCGAGGATCGCGTCGCGACGCATGGCGTCGGTGACCGCCTTCGGATCGACGGCATCGATCGTAGGGGCTTGCTGCTTGACCGGGACCGTCGCAACGGGAGTCGGTGCGGTTCGGATCACGTCTTGCGTGGCATGGACTTCCGACCGAAGCTCGCGATTCGCACCCCGACCCGGCGGACGTCGCGGGGCGTCGCAGGCGTCCTTGTAGGCTTTTTTGAGGCGCTCGATTTCGGTCTCGCGGTTCAGTCGCCAGTCGGTGGACCAAATGCGGTGGAAGCGCCATCCGAGACCTTCGAGCACCGATTGACGCAGCCGATCGCGGTCGCGTGCCGTCGCTCCGGAGTGATAAGTCGCCCCGTCGCATTCGATGGCGAGCACATGCCGCCCCGGAGCCTGTGGATCGCGCGCGGCGAGGTCGATGCGATAGCCGGAGCAGCCGACCTGACAATCGACGCGCCATCCGAGCGACTCGCACACGGCGAGGACGTCGAGTTCGAACGGAGATTCGCAAACCGCCGAAGCCGATGCACTGACCGCCGCGAGGAGCGCGCGTCGCCCGTCGCGGGCGTAGGCGAGGAAGTCTCGAAGGTGCTTGATGCCGATCGCGGAACTCCGCGTGAGGTCGATATCCTCGGGGTCCATCGACGTCACGACGACGAGACGTTCGCGGGCGCGAGTGACGGCGACGTTGAGACGCCGTTCACCGCCCGCCTTGTTCATCGGACCGAAGTTCATCGACAGACGCCCGAGAGCGTCGCGTCCGAAGGTCGTCGAGAAGATCATGACGTCACGTTCGTCACCCTGAACATTTTCGAGGTTCTTGACGAACAGTGGCTCCGGTGCCGACACGTTGAAGTACGGTTCGATCTCCGGGAACTTCTTGCGCTCCGCTTCCAAAAGCGTCTCGATCAAGTCCTGCTGTTGCGTATTGAACGTGACGATGCCGATCGAGCGATCGCGCCGAGCGGGGTCGCGCAGCCGTTCGACGACCATCGAAACCACGTGCTCCGCTTCGACTTGATTGCGGCGCGCCTTGCCCATGTCGTAGACGCCCGCCGTGCGGATGTACTCGAGACCGCAGCCCTCGCCGGCGGGGTCGGCGGCGGGGAACGTCAGCAACTTGCCGTCGTAGTAGTTGAAATTGGAGAACGCGATCAGCCGTTCGTCGCGGCTTCTGTAGTGCCACGTCAGCATGAGCCCGGGAACGCCCGACACCGTGGCTTCGTCGAGGATGCTCTCCGTATCTTCGGGAATGTCGGAGGACGGTTCTTCGTCGTCGTCGCCGACCCCGACCGAAAAGAAATCGGTGGGCGGCATCTGTTTCGAGTCGCCGACGACGATCACCTGACGTCCGCGCCAAAGGGCACCGATGGCGTCCGCCGTTCTTACCTGAGACGCCTCGTCGAAAATGACCGTGTCGAACTTCGCGCAATCGACGGGAAGGAAGTGACTGACCGCGAGCGGACTCATGAGGAAGCAGGGTTTCAGCTTCGGAACGAGATGTTCGAGTTCTTTGAGCAATCGGCGAACCGGAAGGCGGCGGCGCTTCTTGGCGTGTTCGCGACGCAGCAATCCGACGTCGCTTTCCGCATGCGCGTTGTGGCCGGGAGGCGGTCGACGCGAAAGGATGTCGTAGCGCGCCTTCTTCTTTCCGGCGTCGAGCAGAATGGCGTCTTCCCTTCGGAAGGCGTCGACGAGTCGGTCGTGCTCGCGTCCCCGAAACTGCGCGAGGACCGGATGGGCGTCGACCATCTCGTCGATCCAAAGCCTTAGGAACGCCGCTTCGTACCAGTCCGAAGTTCCCTTTTCGGGAACGCGGCCCTGCCGGATGTATTCGATGAACGCGCCGAGTCCGAGATCGCCGGCGACTTGGGCGGCGGCTTCCGACGCCGTCTTATCGCGTAGCGTCCCCAAGGCTGCGCGTGTCGTCGCCGCGAATGCGGCGGCGGCTCGAGGGGCACGTGTGGCGCCTCCGACGCCGAACGCGGCATCGGGAATCAAGGCGAGCAAAGCGGTCGTCGTCTCGGCGGATCTTGCCAACGCGTCGATGGCACTTTCTAGCGAGGCCGCGCACGCAGATGCCGCATCGTTGTCGAGCGTCGGCACCGGCAGCTTCGGATCCACCGGCGCGAGGTCGTGCTCGCGGGCGGCGCGGTTCAGCTGCGAAACGGCTTCGGCCCAACGACGTGCGTCCTCCGCGCGGGAGAAGACCGATGCGGGGGTGCGGGCCCCTTCGAACGCGGGGCCCATCAACGAGACGACCGCTTGGGACGCCGTGTCGAGTTCCTTCGCGTCGGCGCGGGCTGCGATCGCGAGTTCCAAATCACCGATCAGCGTGTCGATCGGGGGGAGTTCTCCCTTCGAAACGCCGACGAGTCTCGACTTTGGGCCGCGGAGTGCCCACCAGCGCAGCGGAGCCCACTTCGGCGCCGCCGTCTTGATCTCCGCAAGCAGCCCCGGGAGGTCGAGGTCGTGGAAGCCGTCGCTCCAACGCGTGGCTAAGGCGGTCAATCGTCCGGTGCGGCGATCACTCACCGAAGCGAGTCGCTGGAAGACGGTCAGGTAGTCCTCACGGTCCGGACGCACGGCGAGGTCGCGGACCCACCGCGGCGGCGCTTCCCCGGCGAGCCGCAACATCGTCGTCGCCTGCGTCGGTGCGGCTTCGACGAGCGCATGAGGGATGCCGAGCGTCGTTGCGGCGGCGTCCGCCGCGCGGATCATCGCTTCGGCGGCCTCCTCGAGGGCCGAGAGATGGTCGTTCGCCTGAGACTCGAGTTTCTCCGTCCACACGGCGAGTCTCGACACACGGAACGGGTGCGTGCTCCAGCCGCCGCAGTCTTCGATCGACGCTTCCAAAGCCGCGAGGGCCTTCAGACGTCTCTCGAACAGGTCTCCGGAAGTCTCGAGCGGATTCGGGTGGCTGACGGCCGGAGGCGTCAATGCTCGAAGCGCATGCCGTCGCGCGGACGCGAGGTAAAAGGTCCAGCCGAGAGGCGTCGGGGCGTGCAGCCGGCGGACGAATTGGTTGAGGCGTTGGCGCTTTTCGGCGACTTCCTGCGCCGACGACGCGAAGCGGCCCGCGTCTTGAGGACGCACCTCGTCGAGGGCTTCGACGAGGCTGCGCGACACGTGACTCGGATCCGCCTTCTCGCTGTGGAGTTCGAGGCACGCGGTGCCGAGCTCCGCACGTCCGAGACGATGAGCCACGACGGAAAGAGCCGCGCGCTTTTCGGCGACGAACAACACGCGTTTCCCGGCCGCGAGCAGACTGGCGATCATGTTCGTGATCGTCTGCGACTTTCCGGTGCCCGGAGGACCCTGAAGAACGAAGGACTTGCCCGTCAGGGCTGCGTGAACCGCGGACAACTGGCTGGAATCGCTGTCGACGACGAGCGGGAGCAGATCGGGAGGGACGGTGTCGTCGAGGGCCTCGAGCTTCGTAAACGTCCCGCCGCCGTAGTAATCGGGAGACCACTTCGATGAAAGACTCGGCGCGAGTTTCGCGAGAAACTCGTTCGGAGCCCCTTCCGACGAAGCGGCGATTTCCTTCAGGTCTTTGGCCATCACCTGCTTGCGGTACTCGAACGGTGCGAGCATCGCGAGGCGCACGACCTCGAAGCGCTTCAATCGGAGCACGGCTTCGGTCACCGTGTGGAACACCGCTTCGACGTCGACTCCCGAATCTTCCTCCGGGAGTTCGTGTGCGAGTGCCGAGAGATCGATTCCGAATTCGTTCCTGAGTTTCGCGACGAGTGCTCCGTTGAAAACGGTTTCTCCATCGCCCACTTCCAAGTGGAACGCCGCACCGACCGAGTCGCGCGTGATCGCCGCGGGGACGAGCAGCAGCGGGGCAAAGCGCGGCTGCGAAGATCCGTCGGCTTCGAACCACTTGAGGAATCCGAGGGCGACGTGGATCGGGGAGACGCCTTTTTCCTCGAGGCCCGTGGTGTGGCGTTTCCAAAGGTCGCGGATGCGCAGCTTGACGTCGACCGCGCCGAGCCCCGGGTGAAGCACGCCGCGGTCGATTTCGACGCCGAGGTGCTCGACCACCCTTGGGTCGTCGCGCTTCGTGCCGACGGTCAGCGGACCATCCTCGAGGCGGAAGCGTGTGCCGTCGCTCAGGGCATTTTCGAAGGCCGCGAGATCCGGAATCGGAAGGATCACGCCTTTCCGCTTCGTTCGTACGCCGAGCCACCCTTCCGCCGAGGATTCGAGCGTCATGCCCAACAGATCGTTGCGCAGGGTCAGGTCGAGGAGCGCGTCGACCCAGCCGTCGACGCGCGTGCGGGTCTTGCCCCCGCGCGTTCGGGCCGCCGGAACGCGAGCGTCCGGAAGTTTCGTGTCGAACTCCGTGACCGGGACGCCGGGTGTCGTGGTATCGACCGGAGCGTCGCCGGTGACGAAAGGGCGGACTTTCGCCGTTCGCGCGAGCCGTATGTCGACCATTGCGGTGAATGTCGCTTCATCGATCATGCCGCGGGCCGCTTCGCAGGCGTCCGCGAAGGCCACGGCCGGTCGGCTCGTCGCCATGGTCGATTCGACGAGGATGAGCCGCTTCGAGTCGACGAGTTTCCGAACGGTCGACGCGTCGGTTTCGATCACGTCGAGCCCGTTGGACGATTCCGACAGACGGAACCCCGAGAAGGCATGGCCGTCGATCATGACGATCACCGGGTTCAGCCCGCAGGCTTCGAGGGCCGCCGCGAACCATGTCGCGAGCTCGATGCAGTTGCCCATCCGCTCGCGACGGAGGGACTCCGGGAGGCGGATCTTCTGCCCGTGGGATTCGAAAGATGGGGGAACCCCGAGATAGGTGACCCCACGTTGCTGGAGAGCGCTGTAGAGGGCGTGTGCCTGTTGGACGACCCGTTCGGGGTCGCCGGATTTCTCCGAGGTTTGGTAGCCCTCGAACGACGCCAGGCCGAAAAGTTTCTGTTGGAGGTCGCGGGCTTCGGCGACGAGTTCGGTCACCGCGGGGTGGTTCGGCAGGACGAACGCCGCGATGAGGTCACGCCGGAGGGTCGCGATCCACTCGTTGTGGGCCAAGACCCGGAAGGGGGTCGACGCCTTCGCCAGTTCGACGTCTCCGCGGAGGATCCGCGCCCGGAGGACGGTCGTCACCGCTTCTTCGAGGTCGCGCAGACGCGTCCCCTCGACTTTCAGATCGGGTGTCGGGATCTCGACCGAAGCGTCCGGATTGAGGGGCGGCAGGGGAAAGCGGCCCGTCTCGAACCAGTTACCGTCGCACGAGACTTCCAGGACCAAATCGCGTTCGACATGCGTCGACCGGCTCGTGATCGCGACATGTTCGAGGAACGGAACCCCGTTGTGCCACGCCGCCAATGCCAGCGGCAGCACCATGCCGATCTTGACTTCGATCACGTCCCCGGTCTGTTCCGCTCCGTCCATAGGTGAACTTTACGCACCGTCGGGGACGCGCCGGGGATCGTAGGCGATACAAAGTCGGCTAGGGAAAGTTCGGGGGACACCTGGTCGGCACTTGAAAGCCCCGTGAAACTGGCCGGTCACGTAGTCTGCAACTCCATTCTCGCTCATAGTTTAAGTGCGTATTCTTGATTTACTCAATGCATTGAGTAAAATTACTCAACGTCATGAGTAGTCTCCCCCCGGCCTTCCAGCGCTCCCAAGTCTTGTTGCTTCGAACTCGCCTCGCCGAGCCCCGCCGCTTCATCCAGGTCGTTGCCGGACCGAGGCAAGTCGGCAAGTCCACTATGGTTCAACAGGCTCTCGACGGGGCCCGAGTTCCCTATCGCTACGCGAGCGCCGATGAGCCGACGCTCCGAGGACCGGAGTGGATCGAACAACAGTGGGAGGTGTCGCGCCTTCACTGTCGCGAAACAGGATCCGATTGCGTCTTGGTGCTCGACGAGTTGCAGAAAATTCCCGGTTGGTCGGAAGTCGTCAAGCGGCTGTGGGACGAAGACTCGCGACGCGGCGTCCCAGTGAAAGTCGTTCTCCTCGGCTCGGCTCCTCTACTCATCTCCCGTGGCACGACCGAAAGCTTGGCAGGTCGTTTCGAAGTGGTCCGGATGCCGCATTGGTCTTTCGCGGAGATGCGGTCGGCGTTCGGGTTTGGTGTCGACGAGTTCCTCTACTTCGGCGGGTATCCGGGTGCCGCCACGCTGAGCGGCGATCACGTTCGTTGGCGACGCTATATTCGAGATAGCCTCATCGAAACCTCCGTCGCGCGAGACGTCTTGCTTTTGACGCGCGTCGACAAGCCCGCTCTGCTCCGACGTTTGTTTGAGCTATCCGCGCGTTATTCGGGGCAGATTCTTTCGTACTCGAAAATGATCGGCCAACTCACCGATGCGGGCAATACGACGACGCTCGCGCACTACCTGGATCTGATCGAGGGGGCGGGCTTGTTGTGTGGTCTCCAGAAATTCGCCGGAGATGCCGCGCGTCGGAGAGGGTCCAGCCCGAAACTGCAGGTTTACAACACCGCGCTGATGACCGCCGTCGGAGACCTCGATTTCGCCGAAGCGAAAGCCGACCGCGAGTACTGGGGAAGACTCAGCGAGTCGGCCGTGGGTGCCCACTTCGCGAATGCGGCAGCATGCGGCGAGTGCGAGGTCTACTACTGGCGTGACCAGTCCCACGAAGTGGATTTCGTGCTCAAGCGGGGCAGTCGGATCGTCGCGGTCGAGGTGAAGAGTACTCGGGCGCGGCACGCGCCCGCCGGGATTGGCGCATTCGCGAAAGCATTCGGTGCGAATCGGAAGTTGCTCGTTGGAGGCGATGGGATATCCCTGGCGGATGTGTTGACGCTGCCGGTCGCTCGTTGGTTCGATGACTGAGGATGGTTCGCGTGCGCCAATTCGAGGGCTTCCGTTTTCTAGTCGAGAAAAACTTGCGACCGATGGAACTCGAGCGCAATCGGATCGGGACGGTCGGACGGCGCATCGGGGATGACGAGATCGCGCCCCTCGAGGTCGTAATAGTGTCGTCCGTTGTTGAATTCTTCACGGAGGCGGGAGGAGACTTTGAACCTGAGATTTTCGTCAATCGTGACGTAGCCGCGGTCGAAGAGCCGATGGATATCGGTGCGCAGGAGTAGGCCGTTCGACGTATGGTGAGAGCCTCCGTTCGCATACGGCTGGATATGGGCCGCCTCGAGAACCGGAAGGGAGTGCTCGCGGGTGACGGCGCACTGGCGCTCGTAGGCGTCGATAACGGAAAGTCGGAAGACTCCCTGTCCCGCGCGCGGTTGGACGAGATACGGACTCCCGTAGCGCGAGCTATCGCCGACCGTCAACGGCGACGATGTCGAAAGAGCAGCGCGCTCCACGCAAAGCCGCTGAAGTTCTTCAAAGGTCGGATCGGATTCCACGACGTATTTCCCCGTCACGATGGATTTCGCCCATCCACCCGGGACCTCGAACATGTCCTCGTCCCTGAAGAACACGGCGCCGGTGATCAATTGACATCCGATCGGGAGAGACGCCGCCTCCGCCCAACGAAAGGTCCCGTGGGTCGTCGCCCGATAGCTCCACATGGTTCGAAGAAAGCGTTCTTCTGTCTCGACTCCGTTGTTCTGTTGGAAAGAATCCCATGCGAGTCCCGCCGGCATTCGCTCGTGGGAACTATTGAAGATACCGAAGCCCCCGACTTTGTTGTAGGGAGCCTTCAACTTGAAAACCCACATGGATCCCTTAGGCAGAGTCTTCACAACCTTGCCCGAAGGTTGCCAAAAATTCACTCCTTCCGAATTGTTGGATCGGTCGCGAAGGAAAGTGAACCATTTCGGGTCCGTAACGCCTACGTAAATCGGCGGCATCGCTCCATCATAGCCGGAACGCCTCGCGGGGCGGATCGCTGTAGCGGACCCGATGCGATAACGTGGAGCAGGTAACCGGGGCGGTCGGAGAAGGCCGCACACACGGGGGAGCAAAGACGTGGCGGACAAAGTCGACGGGATGGGCAAAGCGGAGATCACGGCATTCGCGGACTCTCAGAGGGGGCGTTTCGAGGCCCTTTTGAAGGAGTTCGTCGAGACGCCGAGCGTGAGCACGGATCCGGCGTACAAAGCCGACTGCCTCCGCATGGCCGATCTCGCTTGCCGCACCCTCGCGGAGTTCGGGTTCAAACCGTCTCTCATCGAGACCAAGGGCAACCCGATCATCGCCGCCGAGTCCGTGATCGATCCGAAGTTGCCGACCGTCACGATCTACAACCACATGGACGTGCAGCCGGGTGGCGACAAATCCGAATGGAAGACCGAGCCGTTCGTCTTCACTCAGGAAGGCGGCACCTACTACGGGCGCGGCACGACCGACGACAAGGGACCCGGGCTATCGGCGTTGTTCGGAGCGCATTACGCGCTGAAACAGGGTGCGCGCGTGAACGTCCGATTCCTCTGGGAGTTGGAAGAGGAGATCGGTTCGCCCAACTTCGCGGCGGGGATTCGCTCCGCGAAGTCGGCGATCAAGACGGACTTCGTGGTCGTTTCCGACACCATTTGGGTTTCGCGGCAGCGCCCGGCGTCGCCAGCCGGGCTTCGCGGATTGCAGTCGTTCCGGCTGACGCTCGAGACCGGCACGGGTGACCGTCACTCCGGAGTGACGGGAGGCGCCGCCCGCAATCCCATCGCGGAAATGTGCGACCTGGTCGCCAAGATGGTCGATGCCAAAACGGGCAAGGTGTTGATCCCCGGCTTCTACAAGAACGTGAAGAAGCCGACCAAGGCGGAACTCGCCGATTTCAAAGCGTCGGGTTTCACCGTGGCGAAGTTCCTGAAGGACCACGGCTTCAAATCCATTCGCACGAAGGACGCCGTCGATCTCATGACGCGCATTTGGGCGATGCCGACGTTCGAAGTCCACGGAATCGCCGGTGGCTACCAGGGAGCGGGCGTGAAGACGGTGGTGCCGCCGCGAGCGGAAGCCAAGCTGTCCTGCCGCATCGTGCCGCGCATGACGCCGCAGGAAGTCCTCAAGTTGGTGACGGCTTTCGTCAAGAAGCACAACAAGGACGTTCAGATCCACGCGGAGAACGGCTTGGATCCGTACGAGGGGCTGACGGCCGGCCCGCTCGCCGATCTCATCCGCGACGCGATGGGATTCGCCTTCGGCAAGAAGCCCGTCTTCGTTCGCGAAGGCGGATCCATCGGCGCCATCAAGACGATGGAAGACGTTCTCGGGGCTCCCGCCGTGTTCCTCGGGCTGTCTCTGCCGGAACACGGATATCACGCACCGAACGAGAACTACGACTGGGCGCAGGCGCGCGGAGGCATCGTCGCCTTTGCTCGCCTTTTCGCGCAGGCTGCCAACCTCAAGAAGGATGTCGGCGTGAAGGCCCTCGCCGCGAAGACGGCGAAGGCGCGCTGATCCGTTGGATCCTCGTCGGAAGACCTCGAGAATTCGTCCGAGCATGACGTCGTGCGCGGAAGCGCTGGCGATGCTGTGCGTCGTGGTCGCCGTCGTATCCGCAACGGCGGAGGGGCAGAAAAAACTGCCACCCGTTCCGGACCTGACGCGCGAGGCTCCGCCCGAGAAGGCGCACGATTGGAATCTCGGGCCGACGGGGGCACGCGGTTGGATGTGGGGCTTCGAGGGGCAAACGACGAACGCCCGGCAGATCTTCGTCACCGACGTCGCACCGGACTCTCCGGCTTCCGGGATCCTCCAAAAGGGGGATTTGATCGTCGGGGTTGCGGGGAAGCCGTTCGACGGCGATGCGCGTCGTGCGCTCGCAGCCGCGATCGTGGCCGCCGAGGACCCGCGCAACGAAGGGCGTCTCCGTGTGCTTCGGCGTCGAGGAACGAAGACCGATACGGTCGTCCTGAAGCTCAAGGCCGTCGGCACGTACTCGAAAACCGCCCCATACGACTGTCCGAAGTCGAAGCGACTTCTCGAGCAGGCGTGCCGGGCCGTCGTCGAGCGCGGATTTCAGGACAAGCGCAAACGCGTCGTCGTCTCCATCGAGAACGACATGAACGCGCTTCTCCTGCTCGCATCCGGCGATCGCGACCACCTTCCCATCGTCGCGGAGTACGCGAAGGCGGTCGCCGCCTCGCAGCCGGGTGGGCACATCGCGTGGGGCTATGCGTACGAAACGCTCTTCTTGGCCGAATACGCGTTGGCCACGCGCGATCGATCGGTCATGGCCGGGTTGAAGCGACTTGCGACGGATATCGCCGAGGGGCAGTCCACCGTGGGGACGTGGGGGCATGCATTCCGTCGGGAGCCGGACGGCGACCTTCACGGTTACGGAAACATGAACCAACCCGGAATCGTGCTCACGTTGGCGATGGCCATCGCGCGCGAGGCCGGCGTGAAGAGCCGCGTCGTCGACGAGGCGATCCGCAAGAGCGCGAGTTTCCTTCGTTGGTACGTCGACAAGGGTGCGGTCCCGTACGGCGACCACGACCCGTGGCCGTGGCATGAAGACAACGGCAAGTGTTCGGCGGCCGCGGTGTTGTTCGATCTGCTCGGAGATCGCGAGGCCGCCACCTACTTCACGCGTATGGCGATCGCCGCATGGGGCGAACGTGAGAGCGGCCACACGGGGAATTTCTTCAACCACCTATGGGCGTTTCCCGGAGTGTCGCGCGGTGGTCCCGAGGCGACGGCGGCGTACTTGGCCGAGGCGGGGTGGGAACTCGATTTTGCACGCGGCTTCGACGGTGGCCTGCATTACCAGCAGACCGCCGCGATGCGCGGCGACGACTCGTACGACGGTTGGGACTGCACGGGTGCGTACGGGCTGGCTTTCGCGCTGCCGCTCAAGAAGATCGTTCTGACGGGGAAACGTCCGACCGTCGTCGAGCCGATCGTCGGAGACGGCCTGCGGGAAACCATCGAAGCGGGACGCGACTTCGACTACTGGACCGAGAAGAACCCGTACGCCGAGCGATCCACCGAAGCACTCATGGCAGGCCTGCGTTCTTGGTCGCCCGCGGTGCGAACCCGCTCGGCGGCGGCCCTCGCTACGAAAGACGAAGACCTGACGACCCCGCTGCTTGCCATGCTCGCGAGCCAAGAGCGTTTCGCGCGTTACGGTGCAGCTGAGGCTCTCGCACGTCGCGGTAAGAAGTCCGACGCCGCCGCCGACGCGCTTCGCGCCCTGCTCGCGTCGGATGATCCTTGGTTGCGGATCCTCGGCGCGCAGGCGCTCGCGGAACTCGGCCCCGAAGAACGCACGAAGTCGATCCCGGCGCTACTCGTCGCCGCGAACGAGGCGGTAGCCGCGGATCCGCGTCGACGCGTCGCTTCGGCGATCGGGGAAGCGCTCTTCGCGACGGCCCCCGGGAAGAGCGGGCCGGAAGCCATTCTGAAGAAGTCGTTGGCGGGTGTCGATCGCCCCGCGCTCCACAAAGCCGTTCGGGCGCTTCTCACCAACGAAGATGGCCGAATCCGTGGCTACGTGTCTCCGACGCTCAAGTTGCTCGACGACGCGGACCTCGCCGAGTTGCTTCCGGACTTGGTGCTGGCCTTCACGAAGCGTCCGCCGAGCGGTCAGATGTTCGCTTACGACATCCGTATGGCGGGTGCCGAACTCTTGGCGCGACGCTCCATCGCGGAGGGTATGGAAATTGCGATGGTGCTCCTCAACGAAGATGAATGGGGGAGAGACTTCGACCGCGCCGCACGTGCCCTGCTTTTCTACGGCAAAGAGGCGCGGGTCATGCTTCCACGACTCGAGAGCGAGACGCGCGCCATCGTGGAGAAGCGGAACGATCCGAAGCAGAAGCAGGCTTTCGCGAAGTTGCTCGAAGATCTTCGGAGTGCCCCCGCGGGCGTCACGTTGGTGACCGCCGAGCAGTTCCGCGCGAAGTACGGCGTCAAGTAGATCACGAGCAAGTCGAGCGCAGAACGCCTTCCGGCACGTACGCCGACGGCGATGTCACGAGTCGGGTGAAGGTTCGGGGGCTCGTCGTGTCGGACCGTTCGTCTCGAAAGGTCGCTGTCACCTCTTCGGGCGCTTCGGCAGGCTGTCGGGGACGACATTCGTGAGATTCGAGTAATCGACCCGCGCTTTGCCGTCGGGTGGTGTCTTGACCACATGTCGGAAGATCACCGTGTTGTCGAGAGCGATGTCGTTCGACCAAATGAACTTCGCGCCTTTGAAGTCGTGTTCGAAGTAGGGTTGCTTCGGTCCGACTTCTTCTTCGGTGTATTCCTTGGCTGGCGTCCATGAAGAGTCGTCGAAGTCGACGGCGAACCAGTTCTCCGGAATCGGAGTGTTCTCGACGCGTGGATTCGCGATGTCGCGACGGACGGGGCCCGTCGAGAACGCCTTCGCCTTCCAGGTGGCGTCCGTCACCGTCCCGTCGCCGAACTTGAGGACGAACCCTCCGTCTCCGATGTTCGTGTTCGCGTACTCCATCCCCGTCTTCGCGTCGGCGTTGTCTTTCGCCATCACCGCGATCGTCATGGGGTAGGTCGGAAGGAGATCGACCGAAATGACGTTGTGGGGGATGAACTTGATCGAATCAACGGCCGCCAGTTCGCCGTTGATGTAGAGAACGAACCAGTTGTCCGCGTAGACGTTCGCCTTGATGGTGTCGCTCATCTGCGGCTTACGAAGTTTTACTGGGGACCCGGCGTCCTGCGGACGCTTGCCCGGGTCTTGGGTCCACGCGGCGAGGGCCACCGCCCCCAAGATCCCGCACGCCACGATGCCGATTCGACGACGATTCATATCGATCCTTTTCTCCGAAAGTCTCGAAAACAACCCGTTCGAACCCACCTCGTACGTACGCCGTCGTCGGCTCTTTCGGAGCATGCTCCCCGAGCGCCCACGTCACGGGGCGCACTTCGGTATCCTTGGCGCGAGGGCGGGGCCGGGCTCCGCATCGACGGACGAGAAAGTCGACGATCGGAATCCCATCCCTTCGCCGGAGACCCCGTGAACGGACACGAACCCGCCACCTTGTCGACGCAAGGCGCCCGACCGGCGTCGGCTTCGGGTCTTTTGTTCGGCGGCATTTGGGGTTTTTTGATTTTCGCGGCATCGCTTCCTCTCGGGGGACATGTCGAGCCTTGGGACGGAACTCCGGGCTATTACCCGATCGCTTTAATGCTTGGTGGGATCATCGCCGCCGCGCGTCTCCGTACGCGTCCGTTCGCCGTGTGGCTCGGGCTCGTCTTGGGGCAGGCCGCTTGGGTGGTCTTCGCGTCCGCATCCGGCCCCGGCAACCTTTGGCCCATCGGCCTCGCGTTCACCATGATCGCGACCGCGCTCGTGTTCCCGGGATGGTGGATGGGTCGATTTTTCACGCGACACCGCATGGCCGGTTGGCTCGCGTTGCAGGCGACGGCGCTCGGCTGGATGTGGGTTTCGAGAGATTCATTGCTCGACGGAGCCCGGTCACTCTCGGTCGGTCTGCTCAAGTGGCGGGAGCCGGATCTCGAGTGGAAGTTGGTTCGGTTCTTCGTCGATGTCGGCATCACGCTCGGTGAACGCTTCTTGGCGGGGGTCGCCGCGGTGGTGGGCGCGGTCCTGGTCGCGTTTGTCCTCGCACGTCGCGGATTCGGAGTCGGGGTCGCGTCGGCGGTCCTCGTGTGGCTCGTGGTTCTCGGCGCCTCGCGGAGCGGAGTCGACTTCGCGGGAGGCTTCGTCGCGGTCGTCTTGCCGCTTCTTTTGATCATGGTGTTGTTGGAAGCGCGCGCGATCTTCCATGCGCGGTCGACGTGGATGACGGTGCCCGCATGGACACCCGCGGTCGGCCTTCTACTTCCATGTACCTCGGCGCGCGTCATTCGCGGGATGGTCGGCCCTTTCGCGATGGCCGCGTCGCTCACCGTCGTCGGTGTCGTCGGAAGCCTGACGTATCGCTCGCCGATGTCGGATCTCGCTCTCGGTGATCGATTGGCGACGGCTCTGCGCGCCGAAGCGGCCGATGGGCGTGTGTCGCTCGTCGTGGACGGGCCCGTCTATACGCCCGTCGTCGCGGGCGACGTGCTCGGGACGACCGCGTTGTCTCCTTCTCGTTGGGTTCCTCTCGACCGCGACGGCGGTGTGAAAGGTGCGCCGATCGCGGTCGACGTCCCGGAACTCGAACAGGTCGGACTATTTCCGGACGGCTCGCTGCGCCATTTCACGAACACAGGCGACGCGGTCGTGGTGATCGACCCGTTATCGGGACGCACGACGCGCGTCCCCGTGTCGGTCGGACGATCGACGATCGCGTGCTCGACGCGGTGTGTCGCCGACCCGACCTCACCGTCGCGCATGGTGGTGGTGAAGGAATTCGAGAACGAAGGCTGGGTCCTCGATCCGTCGGGGAGTGTTGCCTCCCGATTCTTCGGAACCCTCTACGCGGCGAATGTCGTCGCATCCCGCAAGGACGGCGCCGTCTACTGGAACTTCATGGGCGGTTCGCCCCGTATCGGACGCTTCGATGTTCGCATGGGCACCGTGATGCTCTTCGATGCGCCGGGCGCCACGGGAGATCTTCTCGTCCGCGAGGACCTCGGCGAACTTTGGGTGAGTCTTCCCACGCGGGGATTCATCGCCGTGTACAAGTTGCCGAAGTCGGGCGCGACCGAGCCCGGTTTGGTGCGCCTACGACCCGCACCCTTCGGCGTTCGGGGAATCGCGATCGACGACGA
>CAIWVZ010000102.1 GCA_903916245.1 uncultured Planctomycetota bacterium
GCTCTCGCGGGCACTCGGCGTGCGCGACAAGGAAAAGATCGACGAGTATCTGACGTCCGTGCGCGAACTCGAACAACGCGTGGCGCGTGTCGAAACGCGTTCGTCGACGCCGCCGGACGGATTCGCTCCAAAAGACCTGGCCCCGGACGATTATCCCGAGCGTCTCGCGCTCATGTACGACCTGATTTGGGCCGCCTTCGTCGCGGACCGAACCCGTGTCGCGACGTTCATGCCGAACAACGGTGGATCGAATCGCGCTTATTCCACGATCGACGTCCCCGACGGCCACCACGATCTGTCGCACCACGGCCGCGATCCGAGCAAGCAGGCGAAGGTTTCGAAGATCAATCGCTTCCACATGGAGGCGTTCGCGAAGTTCTTGAAGAAACTCCGCGATTCGAAAGAAGGGGACACGTCGCTTCTCGACGCTTCGTGCATCGTCTACGGCAGCGGGATTCGCGACGGGGATCAGCATGATCACCGCGACGTGCCGACGCTCGTCGCCGGAACCCTCGGCGGTCTCGTCACGCCGGCGGGGCACGTTCGGCACCCGAAGCGCACGCCGCTCTGCAACCTGCATCTCGCCCTGATCGATCGCGTCGGTCCGCGCGTCGCGACCTTCGGAGACGCGCGAGGCCGACTCGCGCTGTAGCACGGTCGGCCTCGTCTCGATCGTTCGGCGACGACGATCAGCGGATCAGCGGCTTGTCCTTGTTGGCCGCCCACCATCCGAACCAACGGCGGACCGCACGTTGACGCGCTTGGGCGGGCGGAAGCCCGCGACCTTGTTCGGTCACGTCGTAGCCCATTTCGATTCCGGTGACGAGGTTGAGGATGCGGTCGATGTCGAACCCGATTTTGACGCCGTCGCCCGAGCGGAAGTCGACGGCGACGAGTTCGTTGAGGAGTCCGGGAATCGCATCCTTGCCGAACGCGGCGATCGCGTACATCGCATCCGCGCCGAGCTTCGGATTCGAGCGGTCGTAGACGATTTTCAACTTCTCGCGGATGGTGGCACGGGTCGATTCCGGGGTGGTGGGCATCCAATCGACCGGAGCGGGCTCCATTTCGGCGATCTGCGCGAACGACGTGGTTTCCTTGCGAAGGGCGGCGGAACGATCTTCACCGAGGCGGACGGTCATCGTTTCCGCGGGACGTCCGGACGCTCCGAACCAGCGGTCCTTCACACCGACGACCTGCCAGTTGTCCGGCGCCGACTTGAGCTCCATCTCAAGCTCGAGTTCCATCACGTCGAGACCGGAGGTGTTTCGGAAGAGGGCGGACATCGCCGCCTTGGTTTCCGAGACGTCCTCCTTCTTCATGTTGAACTGGAGGAGCATCGCGCCACCCTTCGACACGATCTGCGCGCGTTCTTCGGTCATCAGAAGATCCAGCGTCTTCGGATCGAGCATGGACGCCTTCTCGATGCCGACGCGATCGTTTTGGGCCAACGCCATCATGAACTGACCGAAGAGGATCTTCGGCGTCATGGTGATCTTCGGTGCGGGCTTCGCGACGGGCTTCGGCTTCGGCGGCGGGGGGACGTCTTCGACGTCGTCCGACTTCGATCCGCCGCACGCGGCCACGGCGAGGAGGGTGATCACGGCGACGAGACGCGTCCTTGAGGACGTTGAGTGCGGGGAAGTCATGGGCGCAACCTGAGGGATTCGGGAAAAAGGCAAGGAATCGGGTCGCAAGGTTAACCGCGGAGCGCCTCGGACTGCAATAATGGAGGGGGCTCCGCGAAAGCCCGCAACCCACGCTCATGTTCCAAAGGTTCGGATTCACCACGCGGCTCGCCATGGTCATGTTCTTCGTGACGTGGCCCGCGGTGGTCGGGGCGTTTTGGATCTCCCAAAGCCACTGGAAGGATGCCGCCGCGCGCTCGACCGACCGACGACTCGCGATGGTGGCCGATGCGGTTTCGGTCGGGCTTTTCGAGTCGGCGCCGTCCATCACCGTCGATCGAGTGACCGATGCGTTGGAAACCGGCTTGCGCGAATATCGCGAAGGACGCGTCGAAGACGGTGGGGTGGCGCAGGCTCCGACCGTCGAAGAGATGTCCTCGGCCCTCGTCCCCGGCCTCGAAGCCGAACTGAAGAAGTCGCGTTCGCCGAAAGACGTCGACCGTCTCCGGGCCGCTCTCAAGGAGGCCATGTCGGTCGGCGATCCTCCGACGGCCATTGCCCTCTACGGTGTCACGGACTCGGAGAGGCTGTCGCTTTTGGGGGCCGAGCGGACGTTCGGCGAAGCGTTGAAGGTCAGCGATGCCGATCGCGACGCTCTCGCTTCGCGCTCGACCCGCTACGAATCGATCGATCGCGCCGGCGTCGACCAACGTGCGATGTCGAAATTCGTCGCCTTCGAAGGGCGCGATTACGTGCTGCACGTCGAAATCCCGGCGAACGACACGGCCGTCGCATCCGCGAAAAACGCCGAATCGCTCGTCGTCGTTCTGCTGCTCGTCAGCGTCGCGGTCGCGGGGGCCTTGGCGCTTTTCGTCAGTTACGCGGTTTCGCGACCGGTCGAGGCGCTCGCGGGCGCCATGAACGAGGCGCGAAAGGGCGAGTTTCGTCGGACGCTTCCCGTGTACGCCGAGGAAGACCAACTCGGGAATCTCATCCGCACCTTCAACGACATGATCTTCGACCTTCGCCAGCAGGACGACAGCAATCGTCGTCTGCTCGCCCAAGTCGAAGGCGCGCGTCGGGACCTCGAACGGCGGGTGGCCGAAGCCACCCTCGATCTGCGGGACAAGAACGCCGCGCTCTTGAAGGCGCAGGATGAA
>CAIWVZ010000103.1 GCA_903916245.1 uncultured Planctomycetota bacterium
CCCGTCGAGGCCGCCCTCGTCCTGAAGGACGGGGGGCTCGTACCCCTTCGGGTCGAGGGCCGGGATCTGCTGCCCGCGGAGGGTGCCGAGGCCTTCCGCATCGACGCCGCCGCCCGCACTCTTTTGGGCCGTTTCGCCCCGTTCGCGGGGGCCGATCCGGGCTCCGGAACCGGGGGGATTCTCGTGCGGCTCGGGACCTCCCGACGTCCCGATTCCACCGAGGGTTGCTTCGAAGTTTCCGATCGGGGCGCGATTATTGCGGCCCCTCTTCCCCCGGGGCGTTGAACCGCCCCCCGGCAACTGATAGGTTTCCTGCCCTCGTCACGGGCCGGTTCCATGTGGAGCGCGGCCGACGGGCACGGACGGAAACGCAAATGACGACGACGACTCTCGCGAAACCCGGGCACGCGGGTGCCAAGTGGGTGCTTGTGGATGCGCAGGGGCTGGTTCTCGGCCGCCTCGCCACCCGCGTCGCGACCATTCTCATGGGCAAGCACAAGCCCACCTACACTCCCCACGCCGACGCGGGCGACTTCGTGGTCGTCGTGAACGCGGAGAAGGTCCGGGTCACCGGGCGCAAGGCCGAGCAAAAGGTCTACCGCCACCACACCGGCTTCATCGGCAACCTGAAGGCGCGCCCCTTCTACGAGATGATCGAAACGCATCCCGAAGAGATCATCGAATTGGCGGTGCGCCGCATGCTCCCGAAGTCGAAGCTCGGGAAGGCGATGTTCACCAAACTCAAGGTCTTCCGCGGCCCGACGCACACGCACGGCGCCCAGAAGCCCGAAGCCCTGAAAGTCTGATCGGAGCCCGACTCTTGGCTACATCCACCGCGAACAAGTACACGTGGGGCACCGGACGCCGCAAGACGGCGACCGCCCGCGTCCGCGTCCGCCCGGGCACGGGCACCTTCCTCATCAACGGCCGCGAGATCGACGCCTACTTCCCGGACGTCGAGATGCGCAACGCCGCGTTGAACCCCCTCCGTGCGATCGAGGGCGCGTCGAAGTACGACGTTCTCGTGACCACCATCGGCGGCGGTCTCAACGGCCAGGCGGCCGCGATCACGATGGGTCTCGCGCGCGCCCTCATGGGCCTCGACGCGACCCTCGAAGCCCCGATGCGCGAGCACGGTTTCCTCACGCGCGACTCGCGCATGAAGGAACGTAAGAAGTACGGCCGCGCCGGCGCCCGTCGCTCGTTCCAGTTCTCGAAGCGCTGATCGGCGCGTTCGACCGCCCACAGGCGGTTTCCGAAGGCCGCTCCCTCCACGAGGGGCGGCCTTCGTGTCGTTTCCGTCCGTGGTCGTCCATTCCGGGCCACGTCGCCTAACGGGCCCCCGAACTTCCTCGGCGGGGCTCGAACGGGGCGGGCGGAGGGCGCCCGGCGACGACACGGAGAAGAGGGATCCCCGCGCCTTCGAGGAGGATCCGAGTTTCGGGCGCGAGCGCGCGCGGTCGGCCCGCGGCGACGGCGACGCCGGGGCGCGTCCTTTCGAGCAGTTCGGGAAGCGCTTCGCAGCGCGAACCGTGATGCGGCAGAAAAAGGACGTCGACGAAAGGCGGCACTCCGCAGAGCGCCGCTCGCAGTCCGTCGTCTTCGGCGTCTCCCGTGAACAACGCGACGAGGTCTCCGACCCGAACGACCGCGACGATGCACGATTCGTTCGTACTCTTCGGGGCGTCGCGTCGCGGAGGGCCGATCACGTCGACACGAACGGGGCCGACGTCGAGCCCGTCTCCCGCGACGACGCCGCGCGCCCTCGGCGAAAGGGCGGTGGCGGACGGAGGGGTGACGATGTCGCGTGGACGAAAGGTACGCACCACGGCGTCGAGATTGCCCGAGTGGTCGACGTCCGCATGAGTCACGACGACGGTGTCGAGGCGACGGATCCCACGACGCAACAACTCGCGGACGACGTCGGATTCGGGAGGGCCCGTATCGACGAGAACGGTGGCCCCGCCCGCGGAAACGAGGGCGCACGACCCGCGCCCGGCGGGAATCGCATGGATGCCGTCGACGGCGCCCGCAGGAACGAATTGAAGAACGACAAGCGGGACCCAAAGCCGGCGTTGAAGTCGGCCCATGTTCGGGAGGAACACCGCTCCCGCGAGCGCGGCGAGCAGGAGCGGCGGCGCCCACGGGTGGGGACGCGCGACATCGACGACGGCCCCGGGAATACACGCCGTCGCGTCCGCGATCGCGAGCACGAGAGCCGTACCCGTCGACGCGAGCGGGACGAGGAGCGGACTCTCGGGAAACAGCGCCATCAGAAAGCCGAGTCCGAGCAGCACGGGGATGACGGGAGCGAGAAGAAGCGTGGCGGGAATTCCGAACAGCGGGACCGCGGTGAAATGCCACACGCCGACGGGCAGGGTCGCGATCGACGCCCGAAGCCCCGCGACGAGCGCGGCGCGGACGCCGCGCCCGCCTTCGGGGAGGGCGGCGAAGGCGCACCATGAAAGCTGGAATCCGGGGTCCTCGAGGGCCCCGGGGACGAGGATGACGACCACGGTCGCCGACATGAGCATCCACGCCATCGGCCTCGCCCGTCGACCGGACGCGCGCGCGATCAAGGCGGCGAGGGCGAGGATCAGGCTGCGGGGGACGGGGGCTTGGAAGCCCGTCAGCGCCGCATACGTGGTCAGGAGTGCGGCGAGCGGAGCGGGTGCGCGAACGACGAAAGCCAGCCCCGTCGCCACGAAGCCGAGATGCGACCCGCTGACGGCGATCAGGTGAAGGATCCCGGTGCGCGCACAGTCTTCGCGAACGTCGTCGTCGAGGGAGCGATCGCCGAGCGTGAGGGCGCAGAGGAAGTCCCCCGTGCGCGTGTCGACTCCGGAACGGATGCGGTCGCGAATCGCCCGTCGCAGGCGTTCGAGAACGACCGTCGGACTCCAAAGGGAGGGGACGTCGATCGCCTCGACGGCTTCGGGGGCCTTGCAGACGAGCGTGCGGCCGGACGGCGTCATCCGGCCGACGACGTGGACGCGCGTGCCGGGAAAGGGCGCGGCTCGCGAGTCTTCGACGACGACGTTCGGCCCGCCTCGGAGGCGAAATCGGATGTCGTCGTCGCGTTCGACGGCGGTCCCCTCGACGATGCCTTCGAGACGGGTGGGGCCGAACGTCGAGCGGTCGGGCGGAAGATCCGACGTCGGAACGGGGAGAGCCACCGCGAGGAGCAAGCCGCATGCGACGTCACGGATCACCGCTCGGGAAAGTCGCGGGCGCAGCGCGGCGGCCGCCCCCATCGCGACCCCGAGGCCGCAGACGACGCATGCGACGCCGACGGTCCCACGGGCTTCCACGGCACCCCGAGCCAGAAGAAATGCGACGCAGAACGGCCCCATGCCGAGGAAGGACGCCCTCGGCGACGCAGGCGTCCCCTCAACGCGGAATGTCGACGGTTTCCGTGGGAGTCGCGTCGTCGGAGACGGACGGGCGTCCGTCGTCGAGCGGCAGAGTCACCGTGAAGACCGAACCCTCTCCGAGCACCGACGTCGCCGTGATGTCGCCGCCGTGATCCCGCACGATCTTCCTCGAGTAGAAAAGGCCGAGGCCCGTTCCGGAGGTGCGCGTCGAGAAGTTCGGAAGAAAGAGGCGATCCATGTCGGAGGGAGCGATGCCGCAGCCCGTGTCCTCGACGTCGATCCGCACCGTGGGGGTCGTTCCGGTTTCGATCACGGCCCGGAATCGGAGCGTGCCCCTTCCGTCCATCGCTTCGACGGCGTTGTTGACGAGATTTGTGAGCACGCGTCGAAGGTCGTCGCGGTCCGCGCGAATCCGGGCGCCCGAGGGAAGGTCGAACGCCGTCTCGACATGGACGTGGTCGCGACCGACCGTCGTCCGTTTCGCCTCTTCTTCGAGGAAGGACCGCAGATCCACGGCGTCGAGACGCATCGCGGGCGGCGACCCTACTTGGGAAATGGTGGTGTGGAAACGTCGAATCGCATCGCAGCCTTCTTCGATCAATTTCGCGTATTCGGCGACGGACGCCGCGTACGGATCGCCGCGGCCGCGGGCGCCGATCGAGAGTTGACGGGCCGCCATGACGATCGGAGTGAAACCGTTCTTGATTTCGTGGGCGATGTGCTGCGCGAGGCTCTTCGAGACCGCTTCCGGATCACGTTTCGAGAGCTCCGATTCGAGGGCTCTGATGCGACGCGACAGAATGGCCAACGCGTCCGCGAGCGCGGCGAAATCGGCGTCGTCGAAGGAGAGCGTCCGGGAACTTTCTTCACCGGACGCGAGTCGTCCGCATTAGATGGCGATGGCGCGATGCTTCTTCGCCTCGCGCCCCGCCCACCACCATGCGGCGGCGGCCGGGAGCAACAGCGTGCCGTTTCCGATCGCGACGAGAAGCGGGACGACCCCCTTCACGCCGCGGTAGATGTCCCGGTCGTCGATGCCGACGCCCACGAACCACTTGCGTCCCCCCGGCAGGGACGGCGTCGTCGCGGCGAATCCCGCCGTCTTCGGATTGCCTTTCGGAAACTCGTACCGGACGAAGCCGTTCCCGCGCGCGAGCATCGCGTCGCGGAACACGGAAAGACCGTGGTCCGCGACGACGCGCGTTCCGATCAGATTGCGGTGCGAATGGGCGATGGTCGTGTCGGCATCCTCGTCGAACAGGAACGGATAGCCGGTGCCGTACCGAAGCGCCCCCGACGTCGGTTCGCTGAAGCGCGATTCCACGCCGTCGAGCAGCCGCTGGAAGGCCGCCATGCGGACGTACGCGACGAGATGTCCGACGCGGGTGGAGTCGTCGTGCAGCGGCGCTGCGAGTCCGACGCACCATTTCGTCGTGTCGTCGACCGATCCTTCGATGCGCGTAAGGGCCGCGGGACGCGAGCGGGGGAGGGCCGAGACGTCGCCGCGCTTGATCTCCGGGAGGCGTGTCGCTTCGAGCTCCGTGAACGGCACGCCGACGAGGACGTTCGCGTCCTTTCCGCGATCGGCGCTACGGGCGGCGGCGACGCGACCCGCGACGTCGACGACGAGAAGGAGCGTGAAGTCGCCGGATGTCGCCAGTCGTCGGTCGAGGGCTGCGGTAAGTTCGCGTTCCGTCCCGGACGTGCGCTCGGAACGCAAAGCCCCGCGGATCTCCGCGTCCGCGGCCCACGCCGAAAGCGTCGACGCTTGGGCCGCACATTCGCGATCGATCGCCACCGCGGATTCCTTGGCGAGTCGCGTCAGCCACGCCTCGACGACGGCATCCGTCATCACCGCGCGATACTCGTACCACGCGACGAGGCCGACGGCGGCGGCGGGGATCGCCGCGATCAGCAGCGCGCGAACGATCAGCCGATTGCGGAAGGAGCGGAACGTCTCAGTTCTCCGCGGCGATCGCGTCGACGCGAGGGAAAAGCGGAGGACCCATTTCGAGCGGGCGATCTTTCGGAAGGCTGCGCGAGCGGAGCGTCACCCAGTCGCCCGATTTCGGCGGCTCGACGCCCGTCATGCGGCGGACCAGTTCCCCCATCTTCGCGGGCATGATCGGGACGAGGAGGCAGCCCGCCACGTAGGTCAGGTGGGCGGTTTCCGCGAGCATGTAGGCGAGTTCGTCCTTGCGGGCGGGGTCCTTGGCGAGAGCCCACGGTGCTTTGGCGTCGATATGCGCGTTCGCCGCCGCGACCAACTCCATCGGGATCGACGCGACCTCTTGGAGCGCGCAGGCGTCCACGGCGGCTTCGACGCGGTCGACCGCCGCGGCCGCCATGGCGACGAGCGGCGACCCGGCAATGTCGGCGGCGACGCATCCGCCGAGGTACTTGTGCACCATCGACGTCGTCCGCGAAAGGAGGTTGCCGAGCGCGTTCGCGAGGTCGGCATTGGCGCGTGCGACGAGGCGTTCGTCCGACCATTCGAGATCCGCCCCGTAGGCGGCCTCGCGGCAGAGGTAGTAGCGCAGCGTGTCCGCGGAGACGTGGGCCGCGATGTCCTTCGGGTCGACCTTCGTCCCCGAAGACTTGCTCATGCGACCGCCGAGAGAGTTCACGTAGCCGTGGCCGAAAATTCGCTTCGGGAGCGGGAGTCCGGCGGCGAGCAGCATGGCGGGCCACTGAATGCCGTGGAACCGCGTGATGTCCTTGCCGACGATGTGGAGGTCCGCGGGCCACCAAGTGTCGAACTCGGCCGCATCGGCGGCGAACCCGGCGCCCGTCGCGTAGTTGATGAGCGCGTCGAACCAAACGTAGACCTTCGCTTCGAGGTCGAAGGGGAAGGGCACGCCCCACGTCGTCCGTCGGGAAATGGAGACGTCTTCCAATCCGCGCTCGAGGAAGGCGACGAGTTCGTTGCGGCGGAAGTCGGGCTGAACGAATTCCGGGTGTTCGCGGAAATGCGCGAGCAGAGGATCACGGTACTTCGACAGACGGAAGAACCAGTTGTCTTCCT
The DNA here is from genome assembly GCA_903916245.1 of uncultured Planctomycetota bacterium. Classification (GTDB taxonomy): domain Bacteria; phylum Planctomycetota; family CAIWVZ01; genus CAIWVZ01. Next base: position 6,400 of record CAIWVZ010000103.1, read on the forward strand.
TGAGCCACTTCGGATCGATCGTCGTGTGCTCCGGGCACTTTCCGTCCGTCAACTCTTCGGGCTTCTTGAACGCTTCGCACCCGGTGCAGAACCAACCTTCGTAAGACCCGAGATAGATGTCGCCGCGATCACGGATGCGCGTCAGGAATTCCTGAACGGCCGCATGATGACGTTTCTCGGTCGTGCGGATGAAGACGTCGTACGAGCAAAGAAGCGCATCCCACGTGTCGCGGAAAAGGGCCTCCATTTGATCGCACCACACGATGGGTTCGAGGCCCCGTTCGCGCGCCGCCTGTTCGATCTTGATCGCATGCTCGTCGTTCCCCATGAGGAACCGGACATCGCGGCCCCGCGCACGCATGGCGCGGGCCAACACGTCGGCGGTCACCTTCTCGTAGGCCGTGCCGAGGTGGGGCTTTCCGTTGCAGTAGTCGATCGCCGTCGTCAGGTAGAAACGCATGGGGGGATGTTAGCGCGTTCGGCGACCGTCCCCCGGCTGATAGCATCGGGCCGCAGCCGGGGCATCGCTCCGGTCCGTCATCCATGAAGAACCACGCGATCTATCCCGGCAGTTTCGATCCGGTGACCTACGGCCACCTCGATCTGGTGCGCCGCGCGGCGGCGCTCTTCGACCGACTGGTCATCGCGGTCGGGCACAACCCCTCGAAGCGGCCGCTGTTCACCGCCGAAGAACGGGTGACGATGATTCGTGCCGAAACGTCCGATCTTCCCAACGTCGAAGTGGACGTCTTCCAAGGGCTCGCCGTCGATTTCGCGCGCGCTCGCGGATTGAACGTCGTCCTTCGCGGTCTCCGGACCGTCTCCGACTTCGAGTCGGAATACGCGATGGCGCTGACCAATCGTTCCTTCGCGCCCGAGATCGAAAGCGTCTTCGTGATGCCGGGCGAACGATGGTCGTACACGTCGTCGCGCCTCATCAAGGAAATCGTCACCGTCGGCGGTTCCGTCGACAATTTCGTTCCTCCGCGGGTCGCGAAGGCGCTCCGCGAACGCCTCGGCCCGGAGTCCCGCCCATGACCGAACGCATCACGTCGATCGTCCGCACCACCGGTGCGCCCGCCGCCATCGGCCCGTACAGCCAAGCCGTCATCTCCGACGGAACGGTGTGGTGCTCCGGTCAGGTGGCGCTCGATCCGTCGACGGGCGCCCTCGTCCCGGGCGGAGTTTCGGAACAGACGGTTCAGGTTCTCGCCAATCTCTCCGCCGTGCTCGCCGCGGCGGGCTGCGCCCCGCGCGACGTCGTGCGCTGCACCGTGTTTCTGAAGTCGATGGACGACTTCGCGGCGATGAACGCCGAGTATTCGAAAGTCTTCACGCAGGACCCGCCCGCCCGAGCGACCGTCGAAGTCTCGCGGCTTCCGAAGGACGCGCTCGTCGAGATCGACTGCGTCGCCGTCGTCGGACACGCCGGTCGCCTCGCGGCGCGCTAGGACTTCGGCCAGGCTCCGCGGGCGATCAACCCCGTCCGCAGCGCGTCGAGTCGCGCACGATCCCGCGGCGTCGCGGCTTTCACGGACGATTGCCATACGGCGGCCGCGTCGGCCGGTCGGGCGAGCGGTTCCGCAAGCGCCCAAACGTACGCCTCCGCGACGGGAACGAAGCCCGGGGCGATCATCCACTGCGCATGCATCGCGGCGATGGTCGTGCGTTCGACCTCCGCCGCTCCGAGCGCGTCACCGCGGGCGCGACGGATTTCGGCGAGCGGCAACGCCCACGCGAGATGGGCGGGCATGGCGCGGTGTTCTTCGAGGAGCCGCAGCTCCGCCGTCGCGAGGTCGCCCTGCGCCTTCGCGACGAGTCCGATCGCTCCACGGATTTGTTCGGCTCGGGGAGCGATCCGGTGGGCGGCTTCGAGGCGTGCGCGGGCCGCGGCGAGTCGCGCCGCGTCGCCGCGTGCTTCGGCGTCCTTCGCGTCGAGGAGACCGAGTGCGGTGAGCGCGCCGACGTGGACGGGATCGCGCGCCAACGTTTCGAGGAGCAGCGACCGACCGCGCACGTCGTCGCGGGGCGTGTCCGGGTCGGAGGGGCCCAAGGCCTCCGCCGACTCGAGGAACGGCGCCGACGCTCCGTTGGGGGCCGTCCGACGCACCGCGTCGATCAGCGCGGCGGGCGACGCCCAGTCGGCGGCGCGATCCCGGAAGGCCCACGTGCCGGCGACGATGGCCACGAGAGCGAGGCCCGCGAGATGAACGCGGTAGGAAGTGGGGACGCGCGCGGCGAGTCCGACGGCGAGAAGGGCGCATCCGCAAGCGGGCAGCGCGAGGAAGCGCTCGGCGAAGTGTTCGCCGGTCGGTACGACGAGATTCAGGATCGGAAGAAGCGGGAGGAGGACGAGCGCCGCGCCGAAGGCCGCGAGGCGCCCGGGCGACGCACCGCGTAGCCCGCGAAACGCGACCGACGCGAGGGCCGCGGCCGCGAGGATCCCGACGCCTACGGGCAGGACCCCCGGCGCCGCGCGCGGTTCGTCGTATTCCGCGAGAAGCGGTGACGGCCATACGAGGAGACGTGCGTAGTCGCCGAGGAAGGCCGCGGCGTAGGGCAGTCGGTCGACGAACGTCGTCCCTTGGAGAACGGAAAGACCCGCGTCGACTCCCGGCGCTCCCATCACGGCCCATCGTAGGGCGAAGGCCGCCGCGGCGCCCGCGCCGATCACGACGACGGTCCGAAGGCGGTCCTTCGTCGTGTCGTGAGGGATCCACACGGCGAGCAGGGGCAGCACGAACGCCTGTTCCTTCGAGGCGCAGGCGAGAAAGGCGACCCCGACGAGAAGCGCGTCGCGGAGCAACGTCGGGCGTCGTGTCGCGAGAAGCAGCGCCGCGAGAGCGCCGACCGTCATCAGATTCTCGGCGCGTCCGGAAATCCAATGCACGGCTTCGGTCCGAACGGGATGCACGGCGACGAGGAGTCCCGCGACGAACGCGTAGGCCGGCGATGCGCCGAAAACGCGTGCGAGTGCGACGGTGAGCATGGCCGCCACGGCCGCGAGAAGGATGTTCGTCGCGTGGAACGGTAGGACCGCGTCGGGGTCGCCCATGCGCTCCGCGATGCCGTGGTCGAGGGCGAGAGACAGCGTCGTCGTCGGCCTCCAGAGACCGAGTCTCTTCAGCGGTTGGAACGGCGAGAGAAAGGCGGTGACCGGGTCGACCGCGCAGGCGACGTGTGGATTTCCGTCGACGTAGTCGAGATCGTCGCGGACTTTGCCTCCCTCCAACCCCGCGAGTCCCACGAAGATCGCCACGCACGCCGTGAGGGCGAACACGACGGGGAAGGCGAGGCGACCGTTCATGCGTCTTATCCTAACGGATGCCGAATCCGCGCGGCCTCGGCTAGACTCGCGAGCGATGCGTCGCGTCCTCGCTCATCCGGTGCTCCTCGCGCTGCTCCGACACGCCCTCGGGGTCGCGCTCATCCTCTACGGCGCGGTGAAACTCCCGGGGGAAGGTGGACAGTTCATCTACTCGAGAGACTGGACGTTCGAGGCCGCCCACGGCCAACCGACCACGCTCGTGTGGCTCTTCTTCGGATACGCCCCCGTTTACGGACGCTTCATCGGTTGCGTCGAACTTCTCGTGGGCGTGCTCTGCCTCGTTCCGCGCACGCATCGACTCGGCGCGATGGCGGCCTTCCCACTGATGACCAACGTGGCGGTGATGGATTGGTCGTTCGGATTTCCGCTTGCCGCCTGTCTGCTCGCGACGACGCTCGCGGTCTCGGCGCTGTGGGTGCTCGTGCCGATTTTCGGAGAGCTGTCGACCGTTCTTTTGCCGCCGTCGCGTCGCGACTGAACGTCGCGCGCGCTTCAACGCGCCGAACGGGAGTCCGGGGCCGGGGCGCGCCACGG